>JACRNP010000159.1 GCA_016234845.1 Deltaproteobacteria bacterium
AGGGAGGACGGCGTCGCGGCGTTCGTCCGGTCCGTTCCCAACCTCCGGTGCACGGCGGAGGGGCCACGCGAAGCGCTGCTTCAGGGGTACCTCGGGCTTTCGGACCGCCGCGTGGAGGCGGATCTGCGAAGGGCGAGCGGAGGGCAGAATCCGATGTCCGGCGCGGGACACGGGCGGGCGCTCGCGTCGGTCGTCCACCGGGAGAAAGGCGCGGACGAGACCTTCCCCTGGGACGTGGTGGAGGGGGGGATCCGGAAGGACGCGCTCCGGGCGCGGTACGAGGCGTTCCGGAAGGGTTGAGGCTACCCGGCAGAAACGCGGATCATGACGTTCCGCGTCCGGGGGCCGTCGAACTCGCAGAGGAAGACCGACTGCCAGGTCCCCAGCACGAGCTGGCCGGCCTCGACGAACACGGACACGTTCGAGCCGACGATGCTGGACTTGATGTGCGCGTGCGAGTTTCCCTCGGAGTGCAGGTACGAGCCGGACGCGGGGGCGATCTCCTCGAGGCGGGCGAGGATGTCCTTCCGGACGTTCGGGTCCGCGTTCTCGTTGATGGTGACGGCCGCCGTGGTGTGGGGGATGAAGATCCGGCAGACGCCGCTTTTGACGCCGCTCTCGCGGACGACGAGCCGAACCTGCTGGGTGATGTCCACCAGCTGCTGGTCGGCGTCGGTCCGGATCGAAATCGTCTTGAAGGCCATTCGTCTCTCCGAGGGGTTCGGTGCTTCCTTCTTACCACGCGAATCCCCTATAATGCAATCCCGTGACCCCGACGGTACGCCTGATCCTCGCCTCCGAGTCCCCCCGCCGCCGGGAGCTGCTCTCCACGGTCGGCGTCCCGTTCCGCGTGATCCCGTCCGGCGTCGACGAAACCCCCCGGCGCGGGGAGCCGCCCGCCCGGTTCGCCCGTCGGGCGGCTCGCGACAAGGGGTTGTGGGTGGCGAAGCGGCACCCGGACGCTTACGTCCTCTCCGCGGACACGATCGTGGTGCGGGACGGCCGGATCCTGGGGAAGCCGAGCGACCGGGCCGACGCGCGGCGGATGCTGTCGCTTCTCGCGGGGCGGGAGCACAGGGTGTACACCGCGGTGTCCCTGCTGTGCGCGGCCAAGGGGTACGAGGAGACCGCCGTCGAGGTGTCCCGCGTCCGGTTCCGGGCGCTTTCCCCCGCGGAGGTCGCGGGGTACGCGCGGACCGGGGAGGGAGACGACAAGGCGGGCGCGTACGCGGCGCAGGGCGCGGGGATGCTCCTGATCGACCGGGTCGCCGGATCGTTCAGCAACGTGGTGGGGCTGCCGATGGCACGGGTCGTCGCGATGCTGGCTTCCGCCCGCCTGATCCGCGTCTCCCCGTCGGGCCCCTCGTGGTACGGGCCGGCGCGGGGGAGGGGATGATCCCGCCGCCCGACGCGCCGGGAGACGGCGCCCCGATCCGCGAACGGGTCGCTTGGATATACGACCGGATCTCCCGCGCCGAGCGGCGCGCGGGTCGCCGCCCGGGGGCGGTCACGCTGGTCGCGGTCTCCAAGACGCAGCCGCTCGAGCGGGTCCTGGAGGCGCGCGCGGCGGGCCTTTCGGTGTTCGGGGAGAACTACGTGCAGGAAGCGGAGGGGAAGATCCCGTCCGTGCCCGGCGCGGAGTGGCACCTGATCGGGAAGCTCCAGGGGAACAAGGTGCGCAGGGCCGTGTCGCTCTTCACCTGGATCCAGACGGCGGACTCCCCGAAACGGCTCGCGGAGATCTCGCGGTGCGCCGTGGAGTCGGGGAAGGTCGTTCCGACGCTGCTCGAGGTGAACGTCGGCGCCGAGGAGAGCAAGGCGGGGATATCCCCCGCGTCCCTCCGTGCGGTCGCGGAATCGGCCTGCGGCCTCCCGGGCGTACGAGTCGCCGGCCTGATGGCGATCCCGCCGCACGCGGACGATCCCTCGGCGAGCCGTCCGCACTTCGCCCGGTTGCGGGGGCTCCTCGAGGCGCTGGCCCGGGAGTTCCCGGGGATGGGGTTGCGGGAGCTGTCCATGGGGATGTCGAACGACTTCGAGGCGGCGATCGAGGAGGGGGCGACGATGGTTCGGATCGGGACCGCGCTCTTCGGCGTCCGGCGCGCGGGGGGGAGGACATGACGAGCCTGGGATTCATCGGTGCGGGGAACATGGGGGAGGCGATGATCCGGGGGGCGATCTCCGCGAAGCTGTACCCGGCGGACCGCGTGGTCGTCTACGACGCGGCCCCCGGGCGCGGCGAGGCGCTCCGGCACCGGTTCGGCGTCACCGTCGCGGCCACGGTCGAGGCGCTGCTGTCATCGTGCGACATCGTCGTGGTCGCCGTGAAGCCGCAGGTTCTTCCGGCCGTCCTCGCCGGAATCCCCCGGGGGGCGGTCCGCGGGAAGATCATCGTCTCCATCGTGGCCGGCGCGAAGGTCGCCGTCTTCGAGCGGGGCCTGGGCGAAGGCGCGAAGATCGTCCGGACGATGCCCAACACCCCGGCGCAGGTCGGCATGGGGAGCACCGGGGTGTACTTCCCCCCGGGCGTGGACGCGGGGACCCGGGAGCGCGTGCGCGCCCTGTTCTCCTCGTTCGGAGAGGTGGCGGAGATGCCCCGGGAGGAGCTGCTCGACGTGGTGACGGCGCTGTCCGGCTCCGGCCCCGCGTACGCGTTCCTGTTCCTCGAGGCGCTGGCCGACGGCGCGGTGCGCGCGGGGATGGGGCGCCACGAGGCGTATCTGCTGGCGGCGGCGACGCTCGAGGGAGCCGCCCGGATGGTCCGGGAGACCGGGAAGCACCCGGCGGAGCTGAAGGACATGGTGATGTCCCCCGGCGGAACCACCGCCGCGGGAGTCGCCGCGCTGGAACGGGGGGCGTTCCGCGCGACGGTGATGGACGCGGTGCTGTCCGCGTGGCAGCGGTGCCGCGAGCTTTCGACCTGAAAGGGGGGGCGCGGGGGATGTTCGTGGCGAAGAACCTGCTGGAGGCGGTGGCGACGATCGTCGATTACGCCCTGTGGGCGTACATGTGGGCGTTCATCCTTCGCGCGGTCCTTTCGTGGGTGAGCCCCGATCCGTACAACCCGATCGTCCGCGCGCTCTACTCCGTGACCGAGCCGGTCCTTTCGATCCTCCGCAGGAGGCTGCCGCTGTTCGCTGGCTCCATCGACTTCGCACCGATGGTCGCCGTCCTCATCATCGTGTTCCTGCAGCGGTTCATCGTCCGGACCCTCTTCGACCTCGCCCTCCGGATGCCGTGAGCCGGCCCGCTGAGCCGGTCGCCACTCTCCCGGTCCGCGTCGTTCCCCGCGCGTCGAGGGAAGGGGTGGCCGGATTCGAGGGGGGCGTATTGCGGATCCGCCTGTCCGCCCCCCCGGTGGAGGGGAAGGCGAACGAGGCGCTGGTGCGGTTCCTCGCGAAGGCGCTCGGCGTGCCCCGGGGGCGCGTCACCCTGGCCGTCGGCGCGCGGGGTCGAAGCAAGGTCGTCCGCGTCGATGGGATGACGACCGAAGAGGCCCTCGCCCGGCTCGCTCCCGCCCCGCAAACTCCGTAAGTCGTTCGATCGCCGCGTGCGACGGAGCACGGTGCGTTCCCCCCCCGGTTTCGGGGAGGGAACGACCGCACGGGAGGGGTTGGAAAAAAAAAGGGGGGCCGGAGGGTTTTCTGGGGTGAGAAAGCTCCAACCCTCCGGCTGGGGGCAGGGAAACGCTGCGTTTTCACGCGGCGCATCCGCTACGGCCCGGTTAACAGCAATGTTGGTGCCGCACCGTCGTGGTTCGCCGCGGATTCGGGAAATCAGGCAGTTACCGTCCCCGGCGGGAACGATCATCGGCATGGATGCGGAAAATGGCGCACCCGCCGGGGTCATTCCACCCGGTGGATCCACCCGTGACGGTCTTTCTTCTCTCCGTACTGTATCCCGGTGATCTCGCGGAAGAGGCGGACGGCGAGATCCCCCGCCTTCCCTCCGTTCACCGCCACCTCCTTCCCCCGGAAGGAGAAGGCGCCCACCGGGGAGATGACCGCCGCCGTCCCCGAACCGAACGCCTCGGACAACGTCCCGTCCCCGGCTCCATCGAGGACCTCTTCGATGCCGACGGGGCGCTCCGCCACCGGGATCTTCCACTCCCGCGCCAGCGTCAGCACCGTGTCCCGCGTCACCCCGGGCAGGATCGATCCGGAGAGGGGAGGCGTCACCAGCTCCCCGCGGAGGACGAAGAAGATGTTCATCGTGCCCACTTCCTCCACGTACCGATGGCCGGCCGCGTCGAGCCACAGGACCTGGTCGAACCCTTTCTCCTTGGCGTTCTTCGCGGCGAGCAGACTGGCCGCGTAGTTTCCGCCGGTCTTGGCCTCTCCCACCCCCCCCCGGGCGGCGCGGACGTACTGCTCCTCGACGAGGATTCGCACCGGGTCGAAGCCGCGGGCGTAGTACGCGCCTACCGGGCCGGTGATGATGAAGAAGACGTATTCGGCCGACGGCCGCACCCCGAGCCCCGCCTCCGTGCCGATCATCGTGGGGCGGATGTACAGCGATGCGCCCTGCTCGCGCGGGATCCACTCGCGGTCCAGGCTCACCAGTTCGCGGATGGCCTGGACATGGTCCGCGGGCGGGATCGCGGGCATGCACATGCGGGCGGCGGAGCGGTTCATCCGCTCCGCGTTCTTCTCCGGCCGGAAGAGGCAGATCGAACCGTCCCCGGCGTAGTACGCCTTCAACCCCTCGAAGATCTCCTGGCCGTAGTGCAGCACCATGGAGGACGGGGGGAGAGACAGCGGACCGTAGGGGACGATGCGCGGCGCGCGCCACTCCCCCCGGGCGTAGTCCATGAGGAACATGTGGTCCGAGAACCGGTTCCCGAACCCGAGCTTTTCCCCGTTCGCGGGTTTTTCGCGTCGCGCCTCCGGGGGCGCCTTGGTCACGGCGATCTTCATCCCGTCTCCCGTTCCCGCGCGCGGCGGGCGTGATGTGGTCGATGCGCGGAGCGGACCCGGCGCACGGGTGATATTTATACCGCAAACCCGCGGATCCGGAAAGGTGCGCCGGGCGAGGGCGCGCACCGGCCGGATCCCGGTCTTTGGGATGGAATCTCCTTGGGGTTGGCCCGCACGGCGTGTAAGATGGGTAAGGTTTTTCATCGAGGAATCGATCGGACGACACGAGGAAAGGAGCGGCGAAAAGGATGATGAAACGGTTTGCGACGACGATGTGCGCCATGGTCGCGCTTTCGGGGGCGGCGTTCGCTGCGGACGCGCCGGCGCTCCAGGGAGAGAAGGAGAAGCTCGGCTACAGCATCGGAATGGACATCGGCGGAAACCTCAAGCGGCAGGCGATCGAGGTGGACGCCGACGCGCTGGCGAAGGGGTTCAAGGATACCTACACCGGCGGCAAGACGCTGCTCACGGAGGAAGAGGGGAAGCAGACGATCCTCGATTTCCAGAAAAAAATGATGGCGAAACAGGCGGAGGCCATGAAGCAGAAGGCGGACACGAACAAGGCGGACGGCGAGAAGTTCCTCGCGGAGAACGGGAAAAAGGAGGGAGTAAAGACCCTCGCGAGCGGGCTGCAGTACAAGGAGATCACCGCGGGCACCGGAAAGTCGCCCAAGGCGACGGACACCGTGACCACGCACTACAAGGGGACGCTGATCGACGGGACCGAGTTCGACAGCTCCTACAAGCGCGGCGAGCCGGCGACGTTCCCGGTGTCGGGCGTCATCCCCGGCTGGACCGAGGCGCTCCAGTTGATGAAGGAAGGATCCAAGTGGCAGCTCTTCATCCCGTCTTCCCTTGCGTACGGGGAGCGGGGGGCGGGCCGCGACATCGGACCGAACGCGACGCTCGTCTTCGAGGTCGAACTGATCTCCGTGAAGTGAGGCGCGCACCGGGGGAGTAGGGGGCCGGGGTGAACCGGTGGCTTCGCGTCGCCGGGGGCGTGGCGCTGAACATCTGCCTGGGCGCCGGCTACGCGTACAGCGTGTTCATCCCCCCCCTCCAGCGGGAGTTCGGGTGGAGCCGGTCCGAGCTCTCGTTCGCCTTCACCCTGCTGGTGGCCTTCATCACCGCGGGGGTGCTGATCGGGGGGCGGTGGCAGGATCGCCGGGGTCCCGCGGCGGTTTCATTTACCGGGGCCGTCCTCTTCTCGGTCGGGATCTTCCTCTGCCGGTACACCGATTCCCTTGCGTGGCTATACGCTTCGTGCGGCGGGCTGGCCGGTTTCGCCAGCGGACTCGGGTACGTGTGCCCGCTGTCGGTAGGTATCCGATGGTTCCCGGACCGCAGGGGGCTGGTCACCGGGATGATGGTGATGGGGTACGGGGCGGGCGGCGCGATCATCGCGCCGCTGGCCGGCTACCTCATCCAGCGTTTCGGCTGGCGCGACACGTTCGGAATCCTCGGCGCGGGGTTCCTCGTCCTCGGGACGGCGGGGTCGGCGCTCCTGCGGAATCCCCCGGCCGGGTGGCGGCCTCCCGGCTGGAATCCGCCGGCGGAAAGCGGCGGGCACGCCCGCGGCGGCGATTTCCGCCCCGCGGAGATGGCGCGTACCGCGGCGTTCTTCCGGATGTGGATCGGGTACGCTTTCGGGACCGCGGCCGGGTTGATGGTGATCGGGCACCTGGCGGCGTTCGCGCAGGGAGCAGGATTTTCCCCGAGGGACGCCGCCGTCTCCGTCGGGGTGCTCGCGATCGGAAACGGGTGCGGGCGGATCGGTTCCGGGTGGATGTCGGACCACGCCGGGAGGGTCCGGACGCTGGTCCTCGGGATGGCCGCAACGGTCCTCCTCCTACTTCTCGCCCCCGGGGTCGCGACCGTCGCCGCGCTGTTCGCCGTCGTGTTCCTCATCGGGTACTGCTACGGAACGCAGATGGCGGTCTTCCCTTCCACGACCGCCGACTTCTTCGGGATCCGGAACCTGGGGAACAACTACGGTCTGCTCCTGACGGCTTGGGGAGTCGCCGGGGTGATCGGTCCGATGGCGGGGGGGTGGATCTTCGACGCCACGAAGAGCTACGCCGTCGCCTTCCGGATCGCCGCGCTGCTCGCCGCGACGGCGGCGGTGGTGATGGCTACGGTTCGAGCGCCTTCACGTCCGTGATGAAATATTCCGACTCCCCGAAGAGCGTGGTCGGGATCCCCTTGTGCTGGGCGTAGGAGAGGGCCACGCGCTTCCCCATCAGCCGGTTGATCCGTTCCGCGACCGCGTCCTCCCGGACGGTGAAGAAGAACTTCTCCGGCGTCGTGCCGGGCATGGCAACCATCAGCAGCTCCCCCTCCCACGTCTTCACGACCCAACCCTTCTTCGACAGTTTCTGCACGTAGCCGGCGCGTTCTCCGCTGGCGAACGTCCACGTGAGGGCGAGCCACGTGTACAGCGCGAACAGCAGGACCGGCGTCAGCAGGAACCCTCCCAGCCACAGCTTCCAGCGGAATTTCCTCGTCTCCATCGGGCGCCCCCCCCGGGCCATATATTACCCCAGGATCCCGGGAAGCGGGGGCAAGGAGCAGAGCACGCCGGTCCGTTCCTGCGAGGAAGGTCCGCGGGGCGATTCCGCCGGGCTGCTTGACAGGAGCGGGAAGGTTGCAGGAAGATAACAAAACGACGTTATCGAGAATACAACGAAGACACCACGGTCGTCACCGATGAGCGGCTTGCAGATCGACAGGAAGGGTACGGCCGACGCGGCGTTCCCGCCGCGCTCGAAAAACGCCATCCACGAAGCGGGCTTCCGCGTCCCCCACCTTCTCGTCCAGTCCATCTCGGAACGGAAACAGCAGATCCTCCGCTCGACGTTCCAGGCGATCCGCAAGGCGGACCTGAAGGAAGAGTACCGGATCCTGATGGCCGACTCGGCCGAAGGCCAGAGAAGGACCGCGATGGTCCTGGGGCTGATCCAGAAGGCGTTGCGCGGAGACATCCAGCCGCTCATCGAGGATCAGATCCGCACGGGGTACATCCGGGTCGTACAGAAGGTCCCGCTGCACAACACGCTGAAGGTCCACACCATCATGGAACAGGCCATCACGAGGGAGTTCATCAACCATTATTCCGACTATTCCAGCACGGAAATGAACCTGAAGGATCTTCACGAGGAAGTGATCGTGCTGAATTTCGTCTACGGGAAGGTGAAGGAGGTCGTTTCCGAATCGTTCCTGAAAACCCGGGACGAGATCATCGAGAAAAGAAGCAAGCAGATCGAGGGTCTCTACAAGCTCGGAAACACCCTGGACGACAATTCGAGCATCTCCGACTTCAGCCAGATCTTCATCAACGAAGTGTCGAACATCCTGGGCGCCGCCCACGTGATCCTGACGATCGACAACGGCAGCGGCTCTAGCAGGCGATTCCACCCCACGACCCAGGTGGGAAGCTCGACGGTCGCCCTCGAGCTGTTCATCAGCGAAAGGATGGACGAGATCCTGAAGAAGATGGTCCAGGTGCGCGTGCCGTCCCTCGTGGACCACCACGGCAGGAAGCAGTTCCCGGTGAATTCTGAGAGCATCGAGACCATCCCGATCGGGTACTGGCTCGTGGTCCCGATCTACACCGAGAGCAAGTTCTACGGCTTCCTGTCCATCAACACGGGGAAGCTGAACGGGCAGCTGTTCGGCGCCGATTCCTACGTCATCCTCTCCGTGGTGTCCAAGATCGCACAGGCGATGGCGAGGAACCAGTACCTCACCGAGCTCAGGAAAAGCCAGAGGATGCTCCAGCGCCTGGCCGGTCGAATCATTTCCCTCCAGGAAGAGGAGCGGAAGAAGATATCGGCCGAGATCCACGACACCATCATCCAGCGGCTTACGGGCATCTGGTTCAAGCTGCTGTACCTGGAAGAAACGACGCCCGCCGTCAAGGACACCGACTACGATTCGTTCGTCGCGCTGAAGTCCTACGTCAACGACTCCATCAAGGAGGGCCGGCGCATCGTATACGGATTGAGGCCGTTGATGCTGGACGAACTCGGGGTAAAGAAGACGATCGAGGAATTCGTGAATAATTTCCGCAAGGAAAATTCGATGGAGATCGAGCTCGACATCCGGGGGGATTTCTCCAGGATGTCCTCGGACAAGCAGACGAGCGTATTCCGGATACTCCAGGAAGCGATGGAAAACATAAAGAAACATTCCGATTCGAACCGGGCGAGGGTCCTCCTGGAGTGCGGCGACGCGGAACTGTCCTTCCTCGTGGAGGATTTCGGCACCGGGAAAGCGAAGCGGGTCCCGAGGAAGAAGGAGATCGGGAAGAGCCATTTCGGGCTCGTCATCATGGACGAACGCGCGAAAGCGGTTGGAGGCAGGATGCGATACGGATTCAAGAACCGGGGCGGATTCATCGTCCAGGGGAAGATTCCCATGGACGGTACCGGGAGATACCGTTGATCAAGGTCTACCTGGTCGATGACCACGACGTGATCCGGGCGGGCCTGAAGCAGATCCTCGAGCTGGACAAGGAGATCCGCGTGGTGGGGGAGGCGTCCCGGGCGCTCGATGCGATCCACCTGCTCGGATCCGGGGCGGCGGACATCGTCTTCATGGACATCCGGATGCCGGGGATGAACGGGATCGAGGCGACCCGCATCCTGAACGAGAAGGTGCCGAACATCAAGGTGATCCTGCTGACGAATTTCAACGAGGAAGAGTACATCGTCGAGGGGCTCCGGGCCGGCGCCGCCGGGTTCCTGCTGAAGAACATCGGGAAAGAGGAGCTGCACAAGATCGTCCACGCGGTGTACGAGGGGAAGTCGTTCCTGGACCCGGCGGTCACGATGACCATCATCCGGGAGGCGGTGAGAAAACCCCGGCTAGCCGCGAAGGAATCCGCCCCTCCGCCCGAGGAACGGCTGACGACGAGGGAATTCGAGATCCTCGACCTCATCAGCCGGGGCTTGAGCAACAAGGAAATCGGGTCGAAGGTCCACCTGTCCGAGTACACGGTCAAGTTCCACGTGAAGGCCATCTTCCGGAAGCTGGGCGCCCGGTCGCGGTCCGAAGCCGTGTACAAGGCGGTCAGCAGCAGCCTCATCTCCCAGAAGCCGGGGACCTGACGGCTCCCCCCTCCCCCCCTTTCGAGCCTTCGATTCGACCCGTTCGCAGGATTGCCCACGGGGCCCCATCCGCCGGATTGTAAGGTGGGCGGCGTGTCCCATGTGCCCGCCCGCCTTGCAGCGGATCGCACCCATCAACGTCGGATCGGGAGGATTTGCATGTCCAATCTGCCGGACCTTTTTTCCCCCATCAAGCTGCGCCATTGCGAGATCAGGAACCGGATCCTCATCTCGGGCCATGTAAACGGAATGGCCGGAGAAGCCAGCCTGCCCAACGAACGGGAGCTTCGGTACCACGAGGCCCGGGCGAAGGGAGGGTACGGTCTCATCGTGATGGGGGCCGCCGCGGTGAGCCCCCACTCCTGGCTCTTCCCGTCGGTCATCCAGGGTTGGAGGGACGAAATCGTCCCCTGGTATCGGAAGATATCCGATGCCGTGCATGCCCATGGGTCGAAACTCATGGTCCAGGCCTGGCACAACGGGCACCAGGAGACCGGGTTCTACTCGTGGGCGAATGCCCAGTGCCCTTCCCAGATCGTCTCCGCGGGTCAGGGGGAGGCGCCCGCGGCGATGGACGAGGACGACATCCGGCAAGCCGTAAAGGACTACGTCGATTTCGCCCTCCGTTGCAAGGAGGGCGGGCTGGACGGCGTCGAACTGCATTTCGCCCACGGCTACCTGCCCCAGCAGTTCCTCTCTCCCTACTCCAACATTCGAACGGACCGGTACGGCGGCAGCCTGGAGAACCGGATGCGGTTCGGGATGGAACTGATCGATGCCGTCCGCGAAGCCGTGGGGGGAGAATTCGTCGTCGGACTCCGGGTCAGCGGGGACGAGATGATCCCCGCGGGGCTGAAACTCGCCGACATGAAGGTCATCGCCCCCGTCTGGGCGGAGACGGGGAAGATCGACTACCTGAACATTTCGGGAGGCACGTACCGGTCCATCGCTCCGTTCGTCGGACCGATGATGGTCCCGGCGGGATCTTTTGTGTACATGGCCGCCGAGATCCGGCAGGTGGTGGACATCCCCGTGTTCGCCGCCGTCCGGATCAACGATCCCGTGATGGCAGACAACATCATCCGGAACGGCGAGGCCGACATGGTGGTCATGACCCGGGCCTCCATCTGCGACCCGGAGATGCCGAACAAGGCCCGGGCCGGCCGGATCGACGACATCCGGCTCTGCATCGCCTGCAACGAGGGGTGCTGGGAGCGGATCGAGCACCATCAGCCGATCACCTGCATGCAGAACCCGGAGACGGGCAGGGAAGGGGTGTTCCGGCTCGAACCGGCGCCCCGGCCGAAGAACGTCGTGGTCATCGGGGGTGGGCCCGCCGGGATGAAGGCGGCGGCGGCCGCCCGGGCGAGGGGCCACCGGGTGACGCTGTTCGAAAGAAAGTCGGAGTTGGGAGGAGCCATCCTCGTCCCGGCGAGACTGCCGGCGCGGCAGGAATGGAGCCAGTGCGTGCGGTTCCTTGCGCATGAACTGAAGCGACTGGGGGTGACCGTCCGTACCGGCACCGAGGCCACCGCCGCCCTCGTTCTGGCCGAAAATCCGGACGCGGTCATCGTCGCAACCGGATCCGTGCCGTTCGGCGGGACCGCGGCGGGCACGGTGGGTCCGGATGCGGCGATACGGGTGGAGGACGGCGCCCACGTCGTCACGGCGGAGGACGTGATCGAGGGGAGGGCCGAGACCGGGGACAAGGTGGTGATCGCCGACTTCCAGAACTACATGAAAGGGATGATCACCGCGGAGTACCTCGCGGATCGGGGAAAGGACGTCACGCTGGTCATGCCCCTGCCGTTCCGGCTGCTGTCGGCGAACCCGTACGACATCGACAAACCCACGCACGCGATCCAGACGTGGAACATGACGGCGAAGGGGGTCCGGAAGATCAGCGACTTCGAGGTCAAGAAGGCGGCGCCGGGGCGCGTCACCATCCGGAACGTCTTCACGGAAAAGGACGAGATCCTCGAGGCCGACACGCTGGTGACCTGCTACTGGCGCCGTTCCGAGGGGGGACTCTACGACGAGCTGAAGGGCAGGGTGAAGGAGCTGCGCAGGATCGGGGATTGCCTGGCCCCGCGCCGCGTCATCAACGCCATCTACGAGGGGTACAAGGCCGGGATGGAGATATAGGCCCTCGACGGAGGCGGGAGGGCCATGAGCGGGGAGATCTGGACGTACGCGGAGGAGAAGAAGGGGGAGCTGCCGGAATCCTCCCTGGAGCCGATCTGGGCGGCACGGCGGCTGGCCGATCAGAGGGCGGGGGGGCGGGTCACCGTCGTGCTCCTTGGCGGGCGGGCGGAGAAGGTCGTCGCCGTGCCGGGGCGGCACGGCGCCGACCGGGTGTTCTGGGCGGAGGGGGAGCGGATCGGCCGGCATTCGCCCGAATTCCTGACGGGCATCCTCTCCGGGCTGGTCGGCCGGCACGACCCGTCCGTCTTCCTGTTTCCGGCGACGGACGCGGGGAGGGACCTTGCCCCGAGGGTCGCCGCCAGAGTCCGGGCGCCTCTTTTTCCCGAATGCGACAGGCTGGAATGGTCCCCGGACGGGTTTCTCGCCGCCCGGAGGCTCACCCACGGACGGAAGGTCCACGTCACCGCCGTGTGCAGGAACGCCAGGCCGCAGATGGCGATCCTCGCGCCCGGGGCCGGCGGATCGAAAGAAGCGGCCGCAGGACCGGCGACGCCTCCGGAGATCGTGCGGATCGACCTCCGGGTGCTGCCCGGCGGGGGAGCGCGAAGGAGGGTCGGCGTCGTCGGCCACGAGCGGGCGGACCCCGGGACCGTCGACATCACGGACGCGGAAACGATCGTCGCGGGCGGAAAAGGCGCGTGCGGCGAGGACGGTTTCCGATGGATCGAGGAGCTGGCGGAGGCGATCGGGGCCTCCGTGGCGGGAACCCGGGCGGCGGTCGACCTGGGGTGCATCGGGCGGGAACGGCAGATCGGTCAATCCGGCAAGGCGGTTTCCCCCGGCCTGTTGATCTCCTGCGGCATCTCCGGGGCGAACGCCCACGTGGTCGGCATGCGGGATTCCAGGACGGTCGTGGCCATCAACACGGACCGCAACGCTCCCATGCTTGCGCTTGCCGATCTCGCGGTGGTCGGAGACCTCCGCGAGGTCCTGCCGGCGCTGATCGACCGCATCCGGAGCGGGGGGATCCTCTTTTGAGTCCCGTTTACTACCCTTTAGCGGGATTGCCGGTTCGTCCCCATCGGCTTAAATGGAAGGAGCCTGGCGGATCGTCCGGAAGCCATCAGGAGAGCGAAATGACACAGCCGTCCCGAAAGTATTGGAACCTGGAAGTGGAGCCGCTTCTCAACACCCCCGAGATCCGGGAGAGCCAGGAGCGGAAGCTTCCGCGGTCGATCCGATACTGCTTTGAAAATGTCCCGTTCGAGCGGCGCCGTATGGAGGCGGCGGGCGTGAAACCCGAGGACATCCGAAGCCTGGCGGATTTCCGGCGGGCCCTTGCGCCGGTGGGGCAGGCGGATTTCCGGCGGGTCTTCGAGGAGTTCAACCTCGACATGGACCTGGTGTGGCGCCACCTGTTCGGCAAGGACCGGATGGACGACCTGTACCTGCTGACGACCACCTCCGGGACGACGGGAGTTCCGACCCCGTACCCGGTGTTCCACAAGACCACGGACACCATGGCCGAGCTTTTCGGGAGAATCGGGTGGCGCGCGGGGATGCGGCCCGGGGACAAGCTGGCCGTGGGCTTCGGCCTGAGCATGCATGCCGCGGGCACGCCCCACCTGTTCTGGTACAAGCGAAGCCACGGGGTCACCTTGATCCCCATCGGGGCCGAAGCGGGTACCGAGCGGATCCTGAACTTCATGAAGCTCTTCAAGGCCAACATCTTCTCCGGCACGCCCTCCCTCGCGCTTCACCTGATCGAGCGGGCCCCCGAGGTGCTGGGCGCCCCTGTGAAAAGCCTGGGGCTCAAGATGCTGCTCCTCGGGGCCGAGCCCGGCGCGGGGATCCCGGAAATCCGGAGCCGCCTCGAAACCGAATACGGCGCGAAGGTCTTCGACATCGGCGCCGGGTACGGGGTCTCCTGCGACCACCCCGAGTACCAGGGAATGCACTGGATCGCCGACGACCATTGCTTCTACGAGCTGGTGGACCCGGAGACCCTGGAACCGATCCCCATGACGCACGGAGCGATCGGGCAGGCCTGCTTCACGCCGCTGGACCCGGAGGCCGGCATCTTCTTCCACCATCTCCGGTTCACGCTCTCCGACATCCACCAGGTCTTCACCGAGCCGTGCCCCTGCGGTCTCAGCGGATTCCGGTACAAGATCGTCGGCAGGGCGGACGACATGCTCAAGGTGAAAGGCACCCCGGTATACCCGGCCGCCATCCAGGGGGTCATCAACGGTTTCGTGCCCCGCATCACCGGGGCGTTCCGGATCGTCCTGACGGAGAAGCCGCCCCGGGTCGTGCCGCCGCTGAAACTCAAGGTGGAATCCGGCGAGGGGATCCGGGAAGCCGACCTGCCCGGCCTGGAGCGGGAAATCGTGGAAAAGATGCACCGGATGCTCCACGTCCGGCCCTCCATCGCCTGGCTCAAGCCGTTCTCTCTGGAACGGGCGTCGAAGAAGACCCAGCTCCTGGAAAAACAGTACGAGTCGTAGGACCGGAGCAAGGAGCTCTCCCGTGCGGGACGTCGCGGTCGTGGGGGTCGGGATGACCCGGTTCGGGAAGTTCCCGGACAAGGGCATCAAGGAGCTGGTGCGCGAGGCGGTCACGGGGTCCATGAAGGATTCCGGGGCCCGGACCGCCGACTTCGGGGCCGCCTACGTGGGGAACGCCGCCGCGGGCCTCATGACCGGGCAGGAGATGATCCGGGGGCAGGTGACCTTGAGCCCCCTGGGCATCGAGGGGATCCCCGTGTTCAACGTGGAGAACGCGTGCGCCAGCTCCTCCACCGCGTTCCATCTCGGCTGGCAGGGGGTGGCCTCGGGGGCGTACGACTGCGTCCTGGTGGTCGGATTCGAGAAGCTGTTCCACCCCGACAAGCAGCGGTCGTTCCGCGCGCTGTCCACGGGAATCGACGTCGAAAGCGGCGGCACGTTCCTGCAGGACTTCGCCGCGCGGAAGGGGCAGAAGGCGGGAATCCTCCAGGCCGGCAGCGGCACCGACCGCAGCATCTTCATGGACATGTACACCTACTGGGTCCGGCCGTACATGGAGAAGTACGGCCTGACCCGGGAACATTTCGCGCGGATCTCGGTCAAGAACCACAGGAACGGATCGAGGAACCCGCACGCCCAATACCAGAACGAAGTAACGATGGAGGAAGTGCTCGCCTCGGGAGAAGTCGTATTCCCCCTGACGCGGATGATGTGCGCGCCCATCGGCGACGGGGCAGCCGCGTGCGTCCTCTGCTCGAGGTCCGTGGCCAGGAAGCTCTCCCGGAAGCCGGTCTGGGTCGCCGCCTCGAAAGTCGGGAGCGGGTCCCTGCACGCCGATGAGGAGGCCGTGGCCGGCGTGCTCGCTCCGGGGGTCTTCGAGCAGGCGGGGATCGGACCGGAAGACGTCGACGTGATCGAGGTCCACGACGCCACCGCACCTTCCGAGATCATGTCGCTGATCCAGCTCGGCATCTGTCCGGGAGACGACGCCTGCAAATGGATCGAGGAGGGGGCCCTCGAGATCACGGGGGCCATGCCGACCAATCCTTCCGGCGGGCTGGAGACCAAGGGCCACCCGGTCGGCGCGACGGGCGCGGGGCAGATCTTCGAGATCGTGACGCAACTCCGGGGCGAGGCGGGCGGGCGCCAGGTCCAGGCTCCCAGGACCGGGATGACGCACAACGGCGGCGGGATCCTCGGCGCGGACGCTGCCGCGATGGCCCTGCACGTCTTCAAGCGGTAAATCGAAATCGACGTTCGATTCCAGGGGAAAGGAGCACCGGTGAAATGCCCTACCTCGACATGAACCTCGATCTGTCGTGGGAAGACAAAGAGGTCAAGGCGACCGCCCATAAATTCGCCAGGGAGGTGATGCGGCCGATCGCAAAGGAGGTCGATCGGTTGAGCGCCGAGGACGCCGTGGCCAGGAGTTCCCCCACGTGGGAATTCCTGCGGCAGGCGTACGCGATGGGGTACCACAAGGCGATGTTCCCGCCGGAACTCGGAGGGGGGGGGTTCACACCGCTGCAAGGACACCTGCTGAACGAGGAGATCATCTGGGGAAGCCTGGGGCTTTCGGGAATCATCCTGCTGGCTTCGTGGCCGTTCTTCAAGATCCTGCAGTCCGGGGACCCGGGGCTCATCGAGGAGTTCGTGGAGCCGTACTGCAGGACCAGCGTCCCGGACATCACCGCCTGCTGGGCCGTCACCGAACCGGACCGAGGCTCCGACACGATCAACGTGGGCGAGCCGTTCTTTTCCGTCCCCGGTGCGAGGATGAACGTCCAGGCCCGGCTGGACGGGAACGAATGGGTGCTCAACGGGCAGAAGTCCGCCTGGGTGACATGCGGTCCCATCGCGACGCACTGCATGCTCAACGCCACGGTCGATTCGACGAAAGGCCTGGCGGGAGGCGGGGTCTTCATTCTCCCGCTGGATCTCCCCGGAGTATCCCGGGGGAAAGCGCTCGAGAAGGTGGGGCAGCGGGATCTTCCCCAGGGAGAGCTGTTCTTCAGCGACGTGCGGGTCCCGAAGCGGTACATGTTCGTGGGGCCCGAGAATTACACCGTCTGGCTCGCGAACAACCTCGCGTTCGGCAACGCCGCCATGACGCTGTTCGCCATCGGGTTGGCGCGGGCGGCGTTCGACGAGGCGTTCCGGTACACGAAGGAAAGGGTCCAGGGCGGGAAGGTCCTGATCGACCATTACCTCACGAAAGTGCGGATCGCCCGGATGTTCGGTAAGGTCGAGGCGATCCGCGCGACCAGCCGCGCTGTCTGGAACCTGGCGCTGAACGTCCACCCGCCGTACCCCGAATATTCATACGCCGCCAAGGTCACGTGCACGGAAATGGCGCGGGAAGTCATCGACGAGGCGGTCCAGCTGCACGGGGCGAACGGGCTGACCAAGGAGTACCCGGTCGAGAAGTTCTGGAGGGATTCCCGGGCGCTGACGATCGAGGACGGGGAGAGCAACACCCTGTTGGCGATGGCGGGTTATTTCCTGAAGGACACCTACCCCAGGGCGGGCAAACCGTGATCCATCCGGGGAATACCGGAGGCGAAATGACGGAGGAATGCGTTTCGTTTCGACTGGACGGGAAGGCCGCCCTGGTGACGGGCGCGTCCCGCGGGATCGGAGCGTGCTGCGCAAAGACGCTGGCGCTGGCCGGCGCCAAGGTGTTCGCCACGGACGTGCTCGAAAAGGAAGGACGGGAGGTGGTCGAGGGGATCCGCCGGGCGGGAGGCGACGCCGAGTTCGGATTGCTGGATGTCGCCGGCGAGAAGAGCTGGGAGGCCGGAGTAAAGTCGATCCTGGAACGGTTCGGCGGGTTCGACATCCTGGTGAACAACGCCGGGGTCGAGATCGTGCGGCCGATCCTGGAGACCCGCCTCGAGGAGTGGCGCGCCCTGCACTCCGTGAACCTGGACGGGGTCTTTCTCGGGATGAAGGCCGCCGTCCGGGCCATGATGCCGGGGGGAGCCGCCGGAAGAGGCGGATCCATCATCAACCTGTCGTCGATCGCCGGCCTGATCGGATTCCCGTTCCTGTCCGCGTACTGCTCCTCCAAGGGAGGGGTGCGGAACCTCTCCAAAGCCGTCGCCGTCGAGTGTGCGAAGTCGGGATACGGCATCCGCGTGAACTCCGTCCACCCCGGGTTCATCGGGACGACGCAGATGGCCGAACGGTTCTTCGCCTCGGTGGCGGCGCACTTCTTCGACGGCGACCGGGAGAAGGCGATCGAGTACTGCAGGGGGCTCACCCCGGCGGGCCACATCGGAAATCCCCTCGACATCGCGGCGGCCGTGCTGTTCCTTTCCTCCGACGCGTCCGGTTTCATCACCGGCACCGAACTCACCGTGGACGGGGGTTTCACGGCGGTATGAGAGGGCGGGACGTGCCGTCTGCGGTCTCCCGGATTCTCCGGGAAAAAGCGGAATCGATCGGCGATTCGCCCTTCCTGCGGTTCGGGGAGGGGGTCGTCACCTTCGGATGGATGGACGAGCGGAGCAACCGGGCCGCCAACCTGTTGCGGGAGATCGGGGTCCGGCGGGGGGACAAGGTCTGCCTGATGACCGCGAACCGGCCCGAATTCGTCGAGCTTTGGTTCGGGATCGCGAAGCTGGGCGCCATCATGGTGCCGTTGGAGCCCTCCCTGGAACCGGATTCCGTGTCCTACGTCGCGAGCCACTCCGACGCAACGGTGTTCGCGGTGGAGGGTTCCGCCTGTCCCTCGATCGAGGATCGGCTCCGGAAATCGCCGCAGATACGGAAAAAGCTGTGGATCGGAGAAGCGGGAGCCTCCCCCCCGGGTTTCCTGGATTACCGGGAGACGGTGGGGGCGTTCTCCGCGGCGGCCCGGTTCCCGGCGACGGATCCTTCCGACGTCATGTCGATCGTCTACACGCCCGGCACCTCCGGGCTCCCCAAGGGCGCGATGCTTTCCCAGCGCAACTACCTGCATTCCGGAAGGGTCTGGTCGGAGAACGTGGTGCGTCCGGGGGAAAACGACGTATTCTACACGGCCCTTCCCCTCGCCAGGATCCAGACCCAGACGCTCATGGTCGTGGGAGCCTTGATCGGCGGACGCCCGATCGTGCTCGCGGACGGTTTCGACGCCCGGACGTTTTTCAACGAAATCCGGCGCAGCGGAGCGACCGTGTTCGACTACGCGGGTTCGATGATCGACCGCCTGCTCGCGCTGGAACCGTCGCCGGAGGACGCGTCGAATCCCGCGCGCCTCGCTTTCGGGGGCGCGATCTCCGGATTCGTGCGAAGGGCGTTCGAGAACCGGTTCGCCGTCGAAGTGGCGGAGGGATTCCACCTGGTCGAGTGCGGAGGGATGTGCATCGCCAATTCCGGGGAACGGGCGAAGGAGGGGGCGATCGGAAGGCCGCTGCCGTCCTACGAGGTGAAGATCGTAGACGAATTCGGGGAGGAGCTGCCGACGGGGCTTTCCGGGGAGATCGTGCTGCGTCCCCGGGTCCGGGAGGCGACCTTCCCGGGGTATTACCGGGAGCACGACCGGACGGCGGAGTACATGCCCAACGGCTGGTTCCACACCGGCGACCGGGGGTACGTGGATACGGAAGGCGATTTCTACTTCCTCGACCGGAAGGCGGATTGCATACGGCACGGAGGGGAGATGTTTCCCTGCGTCGACATCGAGAGGGTGGTCAACTCCCACCCCGAGGTGCTGGAATCGGCGGCGACCGGCGTCCTCGCGGAGCTGGACGACGAGATCGTCCGGCTGTTCCTCGTTCTCCGCCCCGGCGGGACCCTCTCCGGGGAAGCGGTCATCGCGTGGTGCAAGGAAAGGATGCCGCCGCACCTGGTGCCCCGGTTCGTCGAAATCGTCCCCGGGCTCCCGAAAACCGTGGCGGGGAGCATCCGGCGGTTCGAACTCCGCAAGCGTCCCGTTCCGGAGCAGCGGGTCCCCCCCCTTTGAGCGGTGTTTTCTACACCTCCGCAGGATTGTTGGGAATCAACCCCTATTTTATAAATTTGGCCACAGGGATACCGCACCGATCGGTTGTCGGGTAGAGAAAACGAGGAGGAGGACGGAATGAAAAAGTCGGGAGGGGGAGGCAGTCTCGTACTTGCGTTTGCCGTGCTCTTTTTTTACTCCAGCAGCGCATCCGGGTACACGCTGCTGGACGGGAATTTCGAGCTGAAGGGATTCGTGCGCCACATCACCGCGGTCCGGACGGAGAACCCGAAAGGCGGGCTGGGCGGCGACCAGTTCAAGAGCGGAGAGGTCGAGCTGTCCAAGTCGTTCCTCCAGGTGGAGGGCACGTACACCGTGAATCCGGGCCTCAAGGTGTACAGCCGCTGGCGCGGCGCGTACGACGCATCGTTCGATTTCAAGGGGCAGGAGAAGTTCCCCCCGGCCGTGGTCGACGACCAGAGGCTGGAAAACGAGATCCGCGAGCTGTACGTGGACGTCCGCAGGGGGCCGCTGTTCGTGCGGCTGGGGAAACAGCAGGTGGTCTGGGGCGAGTCCGACGGACTCCGGCTGGCCGACATCATCAACCCGCTCGACTTCTCGTGGCACTACTTCCTCGAGGATTGGCAGGATATCCGCCAGGGGCTCCCGATGATCCGGGCGATCTACGGTGTCGCGCCCAAGACGGACCTGGAACTGGTATGGGCCCCCGTCAGCTTCAAGCCGGCCAAGTGGGCGGGCGTGGGCACCTTCTGGGAGTTCCCGGGCGCCGGGATCGGCGGGATCCCGGAGAAGAAGTACGACACGAACGTGCGGAACGGCTCCGTCGGCGGGAAGGTGAAAACCACCCTCGGGTCCGGCCTGGACGTGTCCCTCTACGACTACTACCACCGGTTCGAGATGCCCTCGCCGGAGCTCTCCTCCACCGGGCTGGAGTTCGCCCACCCGTTCGTGAACTCCATCGGCGGCACGTTCAACGTGTTCGCCGATCCCGTGAAGACGGTGTTCCGCGGGGAGGCGGTGTACAACCAGGACGAGCCGCACACGGATTTCACGAAGCCCAACTTCATCTCCAAGAAGAACACGATCGCCTTCATGCTGGGAGCGGACCGCCCGACGTACCTCCCGATCAACTCCGAGTCCTCGTTCCTGAGCTTCCAGGTGTTCTACAAGCAGGTCCTCTCCCCGGACGACACCACCATCATGTTCGGCGACAGCGCCGCGCCCGGGAAAAAGGACTCCCAGACGATGATTTCCGGCTTCATCTCGACGCCGTACACGTATCTCATCCCCAACGCCATCCTGACCCCCTCCTTCTTCGTCTTCTACGACGTGATCGGGGCGGGGTGGATGCGGCCGATGGTCAACCTCAAGTACGGCGACAACTTCAGCGTTTCCCTCGCGTGGAACAAGTTCTGGGGGCACAAGGACGGACGCGGATTCTTCGACCCGTTCAGCGATCGGAGCGAGGCGTACATCGATCTCAAGTACTCATTCCAATAACCAACAGCCTGCCGAACAGGCCACGGACGGGAGGGAAATGATGAAAAGGTTCTTGCGTGTCCTTACTGCCTTCATCGTCGGATCGGTGTTCATCGGGTCGCTCTCCACGGCGTACTCCGCGGAATCGACCCGGGAGAAAAGCTATCTCGGCGGAGAGGTGAAGTTCCGGATCGATAAATCGAACGTGGAACAGTACAAGGACAAGCTGGCCCTCGGGGTCTACCAGCTGGTGAAGGAGTGGGGATACGTCGTTCCCGTGTACGACACCGTACACGATTACACGTTCCCGAAGGAGTACGTCGAGGCCACGGAAAAGTACAAGGGGACGGCCCGGATCAACAAGCAGGGCGGACTCGAGAACTACACGGCGGGCCTGCCTTTCCCGGATCCGAAGACCGGGGCCGAGGTGATGTGGAACTACGAGTACAAGTATTCCGGGGACGATTTCTTCTGGACCACGTACGACATCGACGCGATCAGTTCCACCGGGAAGCAGAAGAAGCTCCTCGGGTACTACCGGCGCCTCGCATACCAGGGGCGCGTGAAGCAGGCGCCGATGCCGTCGATAGCGAATCCCGACGGCGTGGCGGTGAAGGAGATCCAGGGGATCTCGTATCCCGAGGACCTTGCCGGGTTGGCCCTGCTCACCGCCCGGTACCAGAGCGCCACCAAGGGGGACGACGGGTGGATGTACATCCCGACCATCCGCAGGGTCCGCCGCATCTCCGTGGCGCAGCGCGGAGACACGTTCGGCGGCACGGACTTCACGTGGGACGACTACCGCGGATTCTCGGGAAAGGTCTCCGATTACAACTGGACCCTGCTCGGGAAGAAGGAGATGTACGTGGCGTACCATCCCCTCTCCAACAATCCGAAGTATGCGGGGAAGATCCCGGCTCCCGACGATCTGCGGTACGAACTGAAGGAAGTCTACATCGTCGACGGCGTGAACAAGGACAAGGATTACGTGTACGGGAAGCGGCGGATCTACGTGGACGCGGACAGCTTCGCGGTGTGCTCGAACGACCTCTGGGACCGCAGGGGGCAGCTCTGGAAGTACAACGAGGCGGGGCTGACGGTGAAGAAGAACGACCACGTGATGTTCAACTACTACCAGAACATGTTCGACCTGATCGCCAAGCGCGGATCCATGGCGTACAACGCCGTGCTGAAGACGAACATCGGCCAGAAGGAAAGCGACTTCACGACGACGAAACTGCAGACCCAGTCGAGGTAGGATCCCGACGCGCGGCGCGGGGGTGCGGGTCCCCGGCCACGCGTTCACGGTTGGGGAGGGAAAATGCCGCATCCCGGCTCCCTCCGCCGGATGCGGCACGGACCGACCCTCCTCCGAGGATTGGGAAGGGAAAAGGGGGAACCCCCCCGATCCCTTCCCACATCCTCCTGGAGGTGTCCGGATCAGGAGGGTGGAGGCGCCACCCGGCATGGACGGCAGGAAATTCATCGAGGATGGATGGTTCCGCGATTTCGGCCGCGGAATGGCGTTGGCCGGCGGCCGTTGCCCCGCCTGCGGACGGATCTATTTCCCCGCGAAAACGGTTTGTCCCGGCTGCTTCGGTGCGGACCAGCAGAGCGTGCCGTTGAGCGGCAAGGGGACGCTTCACACGTACGCCCGGTCCTGCATGGGACCCTCCGGGATCGAGACGCCGTACTACATCGGCTTCATCGATCTCCCCGAGGGGATCAGACTCTTCTCGCTCCTGGCGGAATGCGAACCGTGGGAAGAGGTCCTCTCCGTCGGGATGGAGATGGAAATGGTGATCGGGCCGATCCGACGCGACGAGGAGGGCGCGGAAATCGTCAGCTACATGTTCAGGCCATCCCGGGTCACGCCCTCATGAGGGAGGTGGCGATCGTCGGCATCGGGGGAACGCGGTTCGGGAAATACGGCGACCGGTCGATCCGCGTTATCGGCGAGGAATCGTGCATTCAGGCGATCCGGGACGCCGGGATGAAGCCCCGCGACATCCAGCAGGCCTACGTCGGGAACCTGGCGCAGTGGGAGTGGGGGCAGGGGCTCCTGGTGGGCCACTCCGTGCTTCGGGAGATCGGCATCACGCGGATACCCGTCACGCGGGTGGAGAACGGATGCGCCACGGGATCCAACGCCTTTCACGAGGCATGGTACAGGGTCGCGACGGGCGCCTGCGACGTGGCGTTGGCGTTCGGGGTGGAGCAGATGACGGTGGCCGGTTCGGAAAAGATCCTGAACGTGTTCACCGGGCGGCAGCACGCGGAACGGGACGGCGACATGGGCAACACCGCCCCGGGGTTGTTCGCCCTCATGGCCCGGCGGCACATGGAGGAGTTCGGGACCACGCGGGAGCAGATCGCCATGGTGGCGGTCAAGAACCGGGAATACGGTTCGCGGAACCCGGACGCCCAGCTGACGCGCCCCGTGACGCTTGCGGAGGTTCTGGGGGAACGGATGATCTGCGATCCGCTGACGCTGCCCCAATGCTGTCCGCGCGGGGACGGCTCGGCCGCCGCGATCCTCGTCGCCGCGGAGATCGCCGGAAGATACTCCTCTTGTCCCGTGTCCGTGGCCGCATCGGTCCAGGTTTCCGGATCCTACTCCGACGAGGGGAGCTACACCGGCTTCGATACGGACGTGCGGGCCGCCGCCGCCGCGTACCGGATGGCGGGCCTCGGGCCGGAAGACATCGACCTGGCGGAAGTCCACGACTGCTTTAGCGTGGCGGAAATCGTCCACTACGAGGACCTCGGTTTCTGCCGCAAGGGGGAAGGGGGGCGATTCGTCGAGGAGGGGCACTCCGGACCCGGCGGAAGGATCCCCGTGAATACGAGCGGGGGGCTTCTCTCCAAGGGGCACGTGATCGGCGCGACCGGGATCTCGCAGATCGTGGAGCTCGTCCGCCAGCTCCGCGGGCAGGCGGGCGACCGGCAGGTCGAAGGCGCGAGGGTGGCCCTGCAGCACAACGGCGGAGGGTTCATCCACACGGACACCGCCACATGCTTCATCCACATCCTCAGAAATTGACCGGGACAGGGAGCGCGACTTGACGACCGACGTTTCCAGCAGGCCCTACCGGAACATGGAGATGGAATCCATCCTCAACACCCCGGAGATGGCGGCGATCCAGCTCGAGAAGCTCAAGAAGCTGATCGCCAGGCTCCACGAGGGGAAGCCGTTCTGGCGTGAGAGAATGGAGAAGGCGGGGGTCCGGCCGGGGAATATCCGGACGCTCCGGGATTTCGGGAGGAGCGTCCCGGTCTTCGACAAGGCCCAGCGGAGGAAATTGACCGAAGAGTGCGGCATGGACATGGCCCGCGTCGTGGACTGCCTGATCGGCGTCCCCGCGGAAAAGCTGTCCCTGATGGCCGCGACCTCGGGAACCACCGGCGAACCGACCCCGTACCCCATGACGCAACACGACATCGAATGGCTGTCGGAGAACATCGCCCGGATGCACTGGCGGATCGGGGTCCGCCCCGGCGACCGGATCGTCCACGCGTTCGGGCTGAGCATGTGGCTGGCGGGGGTCCCGTACGCCCAGTTCTCCCAGAGAAGCGGGGCGTGCGTGTTTCCCGTAGGCGCCGAGGGCGGAACGGAAAGGATATTGAAGTTCGCAAGCCTCTTCAAGGCGAACGTCCTCGCCTGCACGCCCTCCCTGGCCGAGCACCTGATCACGAAGGCGCCGGAGGCCCTGGGTTTCGAAGTGGGGAAACTGGGGATCAAGAGGCTCTTCTGCGGGGGGGAACCGGGAGCGGGAATTCCGGAGGTGCGCAGCAACCTGGAGAGCGCCTACGGGGCGAGGCTGTCGGACCACGGAGCCGGGTTCGGCATATCGTGCGACCATCCCGAGTACCAGGGGATGCACCACGTGGCCGACGACACGGTCCTCTGCGAGCTGGTCGATCCCGAGACCTACGAGCCCGTACGGTTCGAGGACGGGGCGAAGGGGCTGCCGGTCTTCACGACCCTGGAAGGGGAAGGGTTCCTCTGGTTCCGCGAGACGATCGGGGACGTCTGCCAGGTGTTCACCGCCCCGTGCCCGTGCGGAGCTACCGGATTCCGGTACAGGATCGTCGGCCGAGTCGACGACATGCTGAAGGTGAAGGGGATCATCGTGTACCCCGCGGCGATCGACGGCGTGATCGCGGGGTTCATGCCCCGGGTGACGGGAGAGTTCCGGATCGTCCTCTCGGAGCCTCCTCCCCGCGTGGTCCCGCCGCTGAAGCTGAAGGTGGAGGCGGGGAAGGACGTCCCGGCGGCCGACCTTCCCGGCCTGGCGCGGGAGATCGGGGAGAGGATGAAGAGCCGGCTGAAGATCACCCCGGGCATCGAGTGGGTGGGCCCCGGGACGCTCACGCGGTCCATGAACAAGACGCGGTTCATCGAAAAGGAGTACGAGAAGAATTGAACGGGGGAGAGTCCATGGCAACAGGGAAGGTGTCCACCCCGATCGACATCGGGTCGATGACGCTGAAACACCGGGTCGTGATGGCCCCGACGATCCACGAGATGTGTTACGGCGGCCACCCCACGGAGGCGTATATCGCCATCACGGAAACCTACGCCAGAAGCGGCGTGAGCATGGTGTGCGTCGGCGGGGCGACCATCGACCCCGGGAAGTCCGGGGATGTGTTCCCGAACGCCCTGTCGATCGCGGACGACGAGTGCATCTTCGGGCTGCAGCGGCTCGCCGAGACGATCCATGCGCAGGAAGCGAAGGCGTGCCAGCAGATCTACCACCCCGGCCGAGCGTCCGCCCGGTACTGGGCGCAATCGGATCCCTCCTGGCTGCCGTGGGGCGCCTCCGCGAAAGTTCCCTTCATGGCCGCCGCGAAATGGGAGATCACGAGGAAGGACGGGAAGTGGAGCGCGGTGAACACCATGACCCCCGCGCCGGTGCGGGAGATCTCCCTCGAGGAGGTCGAGCAGGTCGTTCGGATGCACGTCCTGGCCGCGCTGCGGGCGAAGAAGGCGGGGTTCGACGCCGTCAATATCCATTTCGCCAACGTGACGCTCATCATGGACTTCATCTCGCCGTACACCAACGTCCGGACCGACGGCTACGGCGGGAGCTGGGAGAACCGGATGCGCCTTCCGTGCGAGATCATCCAGGCGACCCGGTCGGCGGTCGGCAAGGGGTATCCCCTGATCGTCCGGATTCCCGCGGACCAGGGTCTCGGGGAGGCGGGGATCCGGTTCCAGGACACCCTCCGGCACGTCGTGCCCAGGCTCGCGGAGGCGGGGATCGACGCGATCGACCTTTCGGCCGGCGTGCTCGACCACACCCCCCACAAGATCATTCCGCCGATGTACGACGCTCGGGGGTGCTGGCTGCACCACTCCGAGGAGGTGAAGAAGGTGACGAAGTTGCCGGTGATCGTCGCGGGACGCCTCTGCGACCCCAGGATGATCGCGAAGGCGGTCGAAAACGGCCAGTGCGACGTCGCCGCCCTTTCCCGCCCCCTCATGGCGGACCCCCTCCTGCCGAAAAAGATGTTCGCCGGGAAGCCGGACGACGTCCGGATGTGCGTGGCGTGCGGATACTGCATGACGGAGGCGGGGTGGACCAAGTATTGCGCCATCAACGCCGAATCGGCGCGCGAACGGACGCTCCCGGAGATCGGGCCGGCCGGCAGGCCCAGGAAGGTGCTCGTCGTCGGAGGAGGTCCGGGCGGCATGGAAGCCGCCCGCGTCCTTCGCGAACGGGGGCACGACGTCACGCTCTGCGAGAAGGAGGGGCAGCTCGGCGGAGCGTTGCGGGTCGCCGCGGCGGCCCCGCTCACGAGGGAGTGGAGGACCTTCACCCGTTGGCACGCGCGGCAGATCGAGGCGCTCGGGGTCAAGGTCCTCCTGGGGACGGAAGTCACCAGGGCGTTGGTCGACGAGCTCGCACCGGAGGTGGTGGTCGTGGCGACCGGGTCGGTCCAGAGCAGGGACATCGACGGGGCGGACCGGGCGATCGTCGCCGCGGAGGAGGAGGTCCTCCTCAAGGGCAAGGCGATCGGGAAGAAGGTCGTCGTGGTCGGCGGGGCGTTCTGGGACGTCGAGACGGCGATCAACCTCGCCGACCAGGGGAAGGAAGTGACCCTTGTCCGGGAGGCGGAGACCGTGTCGATGAACCGGCTGGGGCCCATCCGGGCGCTTCCGATCCTCTTCGGGATGCTTCAGGCCAAGAACGTGAAGCCGCTGTTCTCGACGAAAGTCGTGAAGATCGAAGAGAATGGCGTGAGGGTCGAAAACCGTGAGGGGAACTCCGCGCTCCTCGAGGCGGACGCGGTCGTGCTGTCCACGGCCAGGGTCGCGAACCGGAAATTGCTCGACGAGCTCCGGGGGGTCTCCGCGGAACTCCACGAGATCGGGGATTGCGTGACCCCGCGATCCGTGGCCGACGCCGTGTACGGCGGAAGGCTCGTCGGAGCCAGGGTCTGATATCGGGGGTTCATTCCCCCTCCACGGAGGGATCGAACGCATGCCGGCGGTCGTGAACAGGGGAACCTGCAACGGATGCGAAGGTCTCGAACGCCAGGAGTGCATCTTCCACTGTCCGTACGACGCCATCGCTTTGACGGAGGGGAAGGCGTTCGTCGACAAGGACAAGTGCGACGAGTGCAAGATCTGCATCGAGGTTTGCCCCGTCCGGGCCATCGCGCTGGAGTGACCGGGCACGCATCGGGAGGAGGAGGAACGGCATGAGCCTCTGGCGGACGGAGATGGAGAACGGAGTCGTCACCGCGACGTTTTCCTCCCCCCCGATGAATTACATCGGCGCCGAGGGCACCCGGCAGATGGCCGACCTGATCCGGTCGTGGGAATCCCCGGAGGTCCGGGCGATCGTCGTCCGGGGCGGGGTGCCCGGGAAATTCATCACCCACTACCACGGCGAGGAACTGGCGGCGATCGACCCCGCGGCGATCGAAAATTGCCGCACCCTGGGGATGTCCCCGATCCCCGAGTACAACGGGATGCTGCGCCGGCTCGAGAAACTCCCCAAGCCCGTGATCGCCGCGATGAACGGAGACGCCATGGGCGGCGGCTTCGAATTCTGCCTCGCGTGCGATATCCGGATCGGGGAGCGGGGAGACTACCGGTACGGGCTGCCGGAAACCCGGTTGGGCCTCATCCCCGGCGGCGGGGGAACCCAGCGGCTTTCCCGCCTCGTCGGGGTGGCGAAGGCGACGGAATTCATCCTGCGGGGGCGGATCGTCACTCCGGACGCTGCGGCGGCACTGGGGATCGTCGGCGAACTGGCGGACGACGCCGCGCGACGGGCGCGGGAAATGGCGTCCGAACTGGCGTCCATGCCCGCGATCGGGCTGGCGCGGGCGAAGAAGGCGATCCGTGAAGGGTACGAAATCCACCTGGACGGCGGACTGGAGATCGAAAATTCCGCGTTCGTGGACGTGATGCTCTCCGTCGAAACGCAGCTCGCGGTCCAGCGGTATCTCGCCCTTCCCCCCGGCGAGCGGCGACGCTGGCTGGAGAACTCGGCCGCCGGGGACCGCAAGGTGCCTTAAGGAAGCCGCCGGACCGCCGTCCCCCGATTCTCCCCCCCGTGGCTTCGTCCCTGCAGTCCATGCCTCCGATTATGAAAGGTATTCGTCGTTCTCCTTTGGGGGAGGGAGATCCGCTCTTTCGAGGGATTGATGCGGGAGGCGAAAGCCATCAGCATGACAACGGGCAAAAACTCGACGATTCCACGTCAGGAGCGCGCAGGATGATGAGAAGGGGGTACGTTCTCGCCGCGGCGGCGCTGGTCTTCGCATGCGGCATCGCATCGACGTTCTCCGGCACCGGGGGTGCCGCGAGGGAAGCGGCCGTCGCCCCCGGGAAGGAATCCCGACCCGGAAACGCGGGCTGGAAGTACGACTATTTCGACAACTTCTACGACGTCGCCTCTCCCGCCCCGCAGGAAATCTGGATCGTCGGAAACAGCGGCAGGATCCTTCACTCCGCGGACGACGGGAAAACATGGCGCATCCAGGTCAGCGGGACCCGGGAAGACCTGTACTCGGTCTCCTTCGCGGATGCGCGGCGCGGGTGGTGCTCGGGCAGCAACGGACTGGTCCTGCACACGGAGGACGGCGGAGCGACCTGGTCCCGCCAGACGAGCGGGACGAGCCATCCCATTTTCCGGATCCAGTTCCTCTCCGACAAGGTCGGGTTCGCCTGCGGATATTTCGGCCTCTTCCTCCGTACGGCCGACGGCGGGAGAACCTGGGAGAACAAGTCCATCGGGGAGGATGTGACCCTCCGCGGGATGAGCTTTCCCGACGCGAAGACCGGATTCATCGTCGGGGAATTCGGGACGGTGCTGAAGACCACCGACGGCGGTTCCTCCTTCACCCGTCTCAAATCCACGGTCGAATCGACGCTGTTCGCGGTGCATTTCCACGATGGGAAATCGGGGTATGCCTCCGGGATCGACGGGTCCGTCCTGTCGACCGTCGACGGCGGCAGGACGTGGCGAAAGGAAGACAGCGGCACCCGGGATCACCTCATCGGGATCCGGTCCAACGGGCGCATCGCGGTCGCCGTGGGACTGCGCGGAGCGGTCCGGGCGAAGGCGGCCGGCGGGAAATGGAACGCGGTCGACGCCAGGACCCTCAGCTGGCTCTCCGGGGTTCACGTCGGGAAGGATTCGAAGGGGCTGGTGGTCGGCTCGCACGGGACGATCCTCCGCCTGGAGGACATCATTCCAGCAGGCAGGGATAAATAATGGACAAGAAAATCGCCTCGGCCATATTCCGCTACAGGAAACCGATCCTGCTCCTGATGTCGGTCCTCACGGTCCTGTTCGCCTGGCGGGCGGCGCACCTGAAACTCTCCTACGATTTCGAGAAGCTTCTCCCCCGGAACCACCCCTACGTGAAAACCTACCAGGAGTTCCAGGAGA
>JACRNP010000160.1 GCA_016234845.1 Deltaproteobacteria bacterium
GAGCGGCGAAGGCGCTGCGCCTCGATCCGCACCGGATCGCGAACGCGGTGGCCATCGCGGGGACGGCGAACAACGCCCTGCGGGTCACCCGCACGGGGGAGCTCTCCCACTGGAAGGGGCTCGCCGCGCCGAACGCCGCGTTCAACGGGCTCCGCGCCGCTTTCCTGGCGATGCGGGGGATCACCGGACCGGGGGAGATGTTCGAGGGGACCAAGGGGTGGAAGCAGGTCGTCTCTGGACCGTTCGACGTCGACTGGGAGTCGGAGGACCTGGAACGGGTCCGGAGGACGATCCTGAAGAAGTACAACGCCGAGATCCACTCCCAATCGGCCGTCGAGGGGATCCTCGGGCTGATGCGGGAGGAAGGTTTCCGGGCGGAGGAGATCGACCGGATCCGGATCGACATCTTCGACGTCGCCCACCGGATCATCGGAGGGGGGGACGAGGGGGACAAGACGGTCGTCCGGTCGAAGGAGGACGCGGACCACAGCCTTCCGTACATCGTGGCCGTGGCCGCCCTGGACGGCGAGGTGACGCCCGCGCAGTACGCGCCGGGCCGGATCGAACGGGAGGACGTTCAGCGGCTGCTGCTGCGGGTCGACGTGGTCCCGGACCCTTCCCTCTCCGGCCGGTTCCCCGGGGAGCTTCCCTGCCGCCTCTCCGTGGGACTGGCCGACGGCCGGGTCGTCGCGAAGGAGATTTCGGGGTACGAGGGGTTCCACACGCAGCCGATGTCCTGGGGCCGGGCCGTGGAGAAGTTCCGCTCCCTGGCGGCCCCGATCCGGAACCGCGACCGCCTCGGCGCCGTCGTCCAGGCGATTTCGGGGCTGGAGAGCATCACGACGCGGGAGTTGACGGCCTGCCTGTCCTAGTCCCCGAGCCAGAACCCGATCCGGCGCGTCGACGGGACGTTCTCGAGGACGCACTTCAGCACCGCGAGGATGGGGATCGCCAGCAACAGTCCCATCCCGCCCCACAGCCACCCGAAGAACAGGAGCGAAGCGGTCGAGGCGGTCGCGTTCAGGTGGACCTCCCCCCCGACGAGCTTCGGGGTGAGGTAGTTCGCCGAGACCAGGTGGAGGAGGGTGACGCTTCCCACCACGACGAGGAACGGCGGGAGCGAGTTGAAGTAGACGACTCCGACCAGGACCCCGGGCAGCAGCGCCAGGGGGAGTCCGAGGTACGGGATCACCGACAGCGTCCCGGAGAGCCCTCCCAGGACGATCGGATTCGGCAGCCCCGCCGCCCAGAACGCCAGGATCGTCGCGAAGGAAAGGATCCCGACGAGGATCGCGTTCCCCAGGAGGAACTTCCGCATCATCCGCTCGACGTCGAGAAGGATCACTCCCACGGTATGGTGGTACTCCTCCGGGAACAGTTCCCTCGTCCGGCGGGTGAGCGGCTCGCGGTCCGCGAGCATGAAGTACACGAGAAACGGGATGAAGCTCAGCGAGAAGACCACGCCGGTCAGGGACCCCAGGTTCTTCAGGAGCGCTCCGACGATCGATTCGGCGTCCCGCGGCGACAGCCCCCCCACCCCGGCTCCGGGCCCCCCGGACCCCCCTCCGGGGAGGAACCGGCGCCCCGCATCCTCCACGATCCGCGCCGCGTTCCGGGCCTTCGAGACGATCTCGTTCACCAGGGGCGCCTCCTGGATCTTCTCCAGGAGCGTCGGCAGGTCGGTCACGAAATCCACGGCGGTCGTGTAGGCGAAATACCCCAGTCCGTACAGGAAGGCGATGAAGAGGAACACCACGATGCCGCTGGCGAACTGGCGGCGCATGCGGGTCCGCACGCAGATCACGTGGACCAGCGGCTCCAGCGCGAACGCGAGGAGCATCGAGGAGAAAAGGGTCATGAAGACGGAGGCGGCGAAGTAGAGGAGCGTGAGGACGCCCAGCGCGGCCAGCACGGTGGCGGCCGCCCGGATGAGGTTCAGGTCCGGCCCGGGGCGGTTCTCCCGCCCGGCTCTCCCCGGCTCCTCCTGCAGGTCGGGGTACTCCATGTCGGGGTCCCTCGGATCGACCATCCGTCCAATGTACCGTTTTTCCCGGTTTCCGCCTACGCCCGTTTGACATTCGGGCCCGCAGGCGCGATCCTTAGTGTTGCGTTTCATAATTACGGCGACGCGTTTGTTTTCGACACGGCACCGAGAGCGCTGATGCGCCGGTCCGGCAAGGCGCGCGACTGAGGCGTACTGTTAAGTACGGCGCAAGGAGCGCAACGCAGCCGGGGCGGATGCAGCGGCGCTCGAATGCAGGCGTAATTATGAAACGCAGCACTGGGGGTACGACATGTCGACCGTCCCGTCGCACACCATCGAAATACGCGTCCGGTTCGGCGAAACCGACCCGTACGGGGTGGCGTACTTCGCGGCCATCCTCGACTACTTCAAGCGCGGGATGGACGAGTTCCTCCGCTCCCGCGGGATCTCCCCCGACCTGGCGTACCGGAACCCGAAGCGCCAGTACGGGTTCCCCGTGGTGGCCACCCGCTGCCGGTACCGGGCGCCGGTCCGGTTCGACGACCTCCTGACGCTGCGGACGCGGATCGTTCGCGTGGAAAAGAGCGGCGTGACCTTCGGTTTCTCCCTGTTCCGGTCCGAGGCGGGGAAGGACATCCTCGCGGCGCAGGGAGATGTGTCGTGCCGGTCGATCGACTCGACGTGGAAGCCGATACCGCTGCCCGCGTCGCTGAAAGCCGTGCTAACGTCCCGCTGACCGGGGAACGGCCGCGTCGATCTTCGCCCGGAACCGGGCTACGATCCCCCGGACCGCCGCCGGCGGGAGCTCCCTCCCCTCGATCTTCACGACGTCCACGCCCGCCTCGATCCACGCCGGGAGCTCGTCCTCCAGCGTGCGCGGCTCCCGGGGAACCGGGAGCTCCCTGCAGACGAGCCGGCAGCTCCCCCCCCGCTTCGCGGACGCGGTTCCCCCTCCCGTCCCTTCCGCGGCGTACCCGGTCAACCCGCACTTGCCGTGGAGGAGGAATTCGGGGCGGCACCAGCCGAAGACCTCGATCCGGAGGCCGGACGCCCGCTTGATCGCCGGGACCTCCTCCGGACGGACCGCGGAAGGAAGGACGATCGCGTCGGCCCCCAGCTCCCGGTACGCGACGGCGTCCTCCGGGTTCACGGCGGACAGCCCCACGGAGGCGCAGATCGGGAGGCCGGGGAACCGGCGCCGCAAAAGGACGATCAGGCCCGGGTCGTTCAGGATGACCTCCGCGACGCCCTCCTCCCGCAGGCGGGCGACGGCGTCGAGGAGCGCAGGCACCCCCCCGGAGAAGGGGACCGCGTTCACGGCCGCGTGCAGCCGGGCGCCCGCCTTGCGGCACGTATTCGCGGCGGCCCCGGCCTCCTCCAGGGGGATCCCGGCCCGACCCCCGCGGGAGAGGGACCGGATCCCGACGTAGACGGCGTCCGCGCCGGCTGAAAGGGCGGCCTCGACTGCCGGGAGCGACCCGGCAGGGGAAAGAAGAAGGGGGGGAGCCGTACGTGGCGGGGCCATGTCATATTATACATACCGGCGTAGCCGCCGCAGGAGGGGGGCGCAGTGAGGTAAAGCGCAGCCGTGCAGGTTCATCGCACGGCGAGCCACGAACGGAGCCCCCCTCCGAGGCGGCGTAGCCGTTTGGGAAGCCGGGGCGAGGTTTTTTTTGGTTGACTTGGGGGGATTCCCGAGTATCGTATTGTCGATTGTATACACAAGAACCCCCGAAGCGCCGAGTCGTTCCTGAACCCGGTGCGCGTGCCGTTTCCGCGCCCCGGAGGGGCGATTCCGTAACCCCATAACCGCAAGCGAGGCGGAATCGGACGACCCATGCTGTACGAATACGCAACGGTCCTCGTGTTCATCGTCCTGGGGGCGGTCACCGTCGCCCTGATGCTGGGGATGTCGCGCCTGTTCGCCCCGAGCGCGCCTTCCGCGGTCAAGCTGTCCACCTACGAGTGCGGCGAGGTCCCGTACGGCTCCTCGTGGGTCCAGTTCAACATCCGGTTCTACGTCGTGGCGCTCATCTTCATCATCTTCGACGTCGAGGTGGCGCTCCTCTACCCCTGGGCGGTGGTCTTCCAGCGGCTGGGATTCCTGGCGTTCATCGAGGCGTTCATCTTCATCGTCATCCTTCTCGCGGGCCTCGCGTACCTGTGGAAGGAGGGGGACCTCGAGTGGGTCCGCACCCTCCAGGACGCGCGGGGCGGGAAAGGGCTGAAATGAGCAACGACCCCGCGCACGGCCGCCCGCCCGCCCCCCCGGGACACGGCGCCGCCCCGGCTCCCGCCGTGGGTCCGGAAGCGCACGTCCTGGTCGGGAACGCGGACCTGTTCGTCAACTGGTCCCGGAAGTCGTCCCTCTGGTACCTCCTGTTCGCGACGGCGTGCTGCGGGATCGAGCTGATGCAGGCGGGCGCGTCCCGGTACGACCTCGACCGGTTCGGCGCCGTCTTCCGCGCCACTCCCCGGCAGTCGGACCTGATGCTGGTGGCCGGGACGATCACCCACAAGATGGCCGACCGGGTGAAGCGCCTCTACGACCAGATGCCGGAGCCCAAGTACGTGATCGCCATGGGGTCGTGCGCCAACACCGGGGGCCCGTTCTACAAGGATTCGTACTGCGTGGTGAAGGGCGTGGACCTGCTGATTCCCGTGGACGTCTACATCCCCGGCTGCCCCCCCCGCCCGGAAGCGCTGATCGACGGGATCCTGCGGCTGCAGAAGATCATCATGAAGAAAAAGAACGTATACGGCGCCAAGGCATAAAGGGAAACGGTGGAAGCGAAGGCGATCTTCGACATGCTGAAGGCCCGGTTCGGCGACGCGGTCGTGGAGCTGCAGTCGGAAGGGTTCTCCCCCGCCTTCGTGGTGGTCGCCCCCGCGGCGGTCCGGGATGTCGCGCGGTTCCTCGCCGACGATCCGGCACTCTCCTTCGACTCCCTCATGAGCCTCTCCGGGGTGGACTACAAGGACCGGCTCGCCGTGGCGTACCACCTCCACTCGCTTGCGCACCGGCACGCCGTGGGGCTCAAGGCGTTCCTCCCGACCGAGTCCCCGGAGCTCCCCACGGTCGACGATGTGTGGCCGGCCGCCAACTTCCACGAGCGGGAGGCTTTCGACCTGTTCGGGATCGTGTTCACGGGGTCGAAGGACCTTCGCCGGATCCTCCTTCCCGAGGACTGGGAAGGTCACCCGCTGCGGAAGGATTACAAGTACCCCGATTTCTACCACGGGATCAAGGTATGACGGCCCGGCCCGAAGCGCTCCCCACCCAGGAGATGACGATCAACATGGGGCCGCAGCACCCGAGCACCCACGGGGTGCTCCGGGTGATCCTCACCACCGACGGCGAGGTGGTGACCCGCGCGGTCCCCGACATCGGCTACCTGCACCGGGCGCTCCCCGACATCGGCTACCTGCACCGGGCGCTCGAGAAGATCGGCGAGCGCGTCACCTACGCCCAGTTCATGCCGTTCACGGACCGCCTCGACTACCTCGCGGCGATGAACTGCAACTGCGCGTGGGCGTGGGCGGTCGAGAAGCTGGCGAAGATCGAGGTGCCCGAGCGGGCCGAGTTCCTTCGCGTCATCGTCTGCGAGCTGAACCGGATCTCCTCGCACCTCATCGCGTTCGGGTCGTACACCGCGGACATGGGCGCGTTCACCCCGTTCCTGTACGCCATCCGCGAGCGGGAGCGGGTGAACGACCTGTTCGAGATGATCTGCGGCAACCGCCTCACGTACAACTACGCGCGGATCGGCGGCGTCTCCGGCGACGCCCCCCCGGGGTTCCTCGAGAAGACGAAGGAGTTCCTCGACTACTTCGAGCCGAAGATCGACGAGTACAACAACCTGATCTCCTACAACAAGATCTTCGTCCACCGGCTGGCCAACGTCGCCGTGGTCCCCGCGGCGGAGGCGGTCGCCTACGGGCTGACGGGCCCCAACCTGCGCGGTTCGGGCGTCTCCTTCGACCTCCGGAAGGACGAGCCGTACTCGGTCTACCCGAAGTTCGATTTCAAGGTCTGCGTCGGCACCGGGGAGCGCGGCACGCTCGGCGACTGCTTCGACCGGTACATGGTGCGGATCAACGAGATGCGCGAGAGCGTGAAGATCGTGCGCCAGGCCCTGGCGATGATCCCGGAGGGGCCGGTGCTGGCCAAGGTGCCCCGCGTCTTCAAGCCGCCGGTCGGCGAGGTCTATGTCCGCACCGAGTGCCCGCGCGGGGAGACCGGGATCTACGCGATCAGCGACGGTTCCACGAACGCCTTCCGCCTGAAGATCCGCACCGGCTCCTTCGTGACGATGAACATCTTCGAAAAGATCACGAAGGGGCTGATGATCGCCGACATCGTGGCGGTCATCGGAAGCTTCGACATCATCCTCCCGGAGATCGATCGGTAGATGGAGGCGCTGACCCTATCTCTCGTCAAGGCGGTGCCGGCGCTCGGAGCCGCGCCGCTGTGGGCGGTTTCGCTCCTCCTGATGGTCGCGTCGGGGGTCGTCGTCCTCGTGTTCGCGCTGACCTTCGAGGGGGTCGGCTCGCTCGTGCTGCGCAAGGTGGCGGGCGACATCCAGGCCCGGATCGGCCCCAACCGGGTCGGCCCGAACGGCATCCTGCAGTTTCTGGCCGACGGCGTGAAGCTCGTCCTCAAGGAGGACATCGTCCCGGCGAAGGCGGACGCGCTGCTGTTCAAGCTGGCGCCGTACCTCGTGTTCGTCGGCTCCTTCGCCGCGTTCGTGGTCGTTCCCTTCGGCGTGGGGCTCTCCGCCGCCGACCTGAACATCGGGATCTACTACGTGATGGCGGTCACCTCGCTCGTGGTGATCGGCGTCCTGCTCGCCGGGTGGGCCTCCAACAACAAGTGGGCGCTGCTGGGCGGGATGCGCGCCGCGGCGCAGATCGTCTCCTATGAGATCCCGGTGGGGATGGCGCTCATCCCCGCGGTGCTGATCGCGGGGTCGCTGTCGCTGCAGGACATCGTCCGTTCCCAGGGCGGCCTGTTCGGCCTGTTCGGGTGGAACCTGTTCCACAACCCGTTCACCTTCTTCTCCTTCTTCCTGTACTTCACCGCGGCGCAGGCCGAGACGAACCAGACCCCGTTCGACCTCCCCGAGGCCGAGTCCGAGCTGGTATCCGGCTACAACGTGGAGTATTCCGGGATCCGGTTCGGCCTCTTCTTCCTCGCCGAGTTCGGGGACATGTTCATCGTCGCCGCGCTGGCCACCGCCTGCTTCCTCGGCGGCTGGAACGTCCCGTTCATCCGGGCGGAGGCGCTCCCGGGGATCTGGGGGAGCCTGCTGTCCCTCGGCGTGTTCCTCGGGAAGGCGTTCGCGATGGTGCTCGTCATGATGTGGGTCCGCTGGACGCTTCCCCGGCTTCGGGTCGACCAGCTCATGCGGATGTCGTGGAAGTACCTCGTGCCCCTCACGTTCGTCAACCTCCTGGGCGTCTCCCTCTGGCTGCTGGTGTTCGACGGCAAGGGGATCCCCGAGCTGATCGCCTCGCTGGCCGGATGAGCGCATGGGACTGAGGGAATACATGAACGACATCCTGGAGGCCGTGGTCACCACGGCGAAGGGGATGCGGATCACCGCCCGGTACGGCGTCGACCCGAAGGAGGAGGTCACGCTCCAGTATCCCGAGGAGCGGTGGGAAGTCCCCGAGCGGTTCCGCGGGTTCCTCCACAACGACGTGAAGAAGTGCACCGCCTGCACCATGTGCGTGAAGGTCTGTCCCGTCGACTGCATCTCGCTCGAATCGGTGCGGGGGGCGGACAAGAAGATGGTGCTGGCGTCCTACGACATCAACATCGGGCGGTGCATGTACTGCGGGCTGTGCGTCGAGGTGTGCCCGCCGAAGTCGCTCACGCACACCGGCGGATACGAGAAGGCGTCGACGGACCGCGGCGAGCTGATCCTCCACTTCATCGAGGAGGACGCGGCGGAGGTGAAGGCCCGGGTGGCGCGCCAGGTGGCCGAGGCCGCCGCGAAGGCCGCCGAAGCCGCGAAGGCCGCGGAAGCCGCCAAGGCCGCAGAGGCGCCCGAGGCTGCGGACCCGTCCTCCGAAGCCGGCAAGGCCGCGGGCGGGGACCCGAAGCCGGCGAAGGAGGAGCCCAAGGAATGAACGGACCCGCCGACGTCATCTTCTACGCCGCCGCGGCGCTGACGGTGGGGGCGGCCGTCCTGGTGGCCGTCCTGCCGAACATCCTGTACGCGGCGGTCGCGCTCCTGTTCTCGTTCGCCGGGGTGGCGGGGCTCTACGTCCTCCTCTCCGCCGACTTCCTGGCGGCGACCCAGGTGCTGGTGTACGTCGGCGGCATTGTCGTGCTCCTGCTGTTCGCCGTGTTCCTGTCGAACCGGATCGCCGAGGCGAAGATCACGAACCCCACCCACTTCCGGCTTCCGGCCGCCGTCATCTGCCTGGTCCTGTTCGGCGTCCTCTCGTACACCGCCGTGTCCACGCCGTTCGCGGTGAAGAAGGCGGTCTACCTGCCGACCACCGCGGACATCGGCGAGCTGCTGATGACCCGGTACCTGCTCCCGTTCGAGGTCGCCTCCGTCCTCCTGCTGGCGGCCCTGATCGGGGCGGCGCTCATCTCCCGCCCGGAGCGGGGGGTCCCGGAGTCCCCGGAGATGGAGGAGGGGAAGCGATGACCCTCGACAAGCTCCTCGTCGTCGCAGCGGCCCTGTTCTGCTGCGGCCTCTACACCGTGTTGACCCGGAGGAACGCCGTCGCGGTGCTCATGGGGGTGGAGCTCATCCTGAACGCCACCAACATCAATTTCGTGGCGTTTTCCCACTTCCTCTCCCGGGTCATGGGCGGCCAGATCTTCGCCGTCTTCGTCATCGTCCTGGCGGCGGCCGAGGCGGCGGTGGCGCTGGCCATCTTCCTTCGGATGTTCGCCACCGCGGGGACGGTGGAAGTCGACTTCGCGGACGAGTTGAAGGGGTAGCCCGGTGATCCGATACGCGCATTTCATCCCGCTCCTGCCGCTGCTGTCGTTCTTCATCAACATCGCCGTCGGAAAGCGGCTGCCGCGGAAGGGGGACTGGCTCTGCCTCGCGACCATCGGGACGGGGCTGGCGATGTCGATCGGGATCTTCTACGAGGTGTTCTCCGCGTACGATCCGAACTTCAAATACCACGTCGTCGTCCCGTGGCTCAGCATCGGCGACCGGTTCGTCGTGAACGCCGGGGTGCTGGTCGACAACCTCACCGCGATCATGCTGGTGGTGGTGACCGGCGTGTCGACCCTGGTGCACCTGTTCTCGGTCGGGTACATGCACGGCGACCCCCGGTACAACCGGTTCTTCGCGTACCTGTCGATCTTCTCGTTCTCGATGCTCGGGCTGGTGCTGGCCGAGAGCCTCTTCTTCATCTACGTCTTCTGGGAGCTGGTGGGGCTTTCCTCCTACCTGCTGATCGGCTTCTGGTTCGAGAAGAAGTCGGCGGCGGACGCCTGCAAGAAGGCGTTCATCGTCAACCGGATCGGCGACTTCGGGTTCCTCCTCGGGATCCTGGTCATCTTCGCCACCTGCGGGGTCCTGGGGTACGACGAGGTGTTCCGCGCGGTCGGGGACGGGAAGCTGTCGGGGACGCTGCTCACGCTGGCCGGGATCGGGATCTTCTGCGGCGCCGTCGGGAAGTCGGCGCAGTTCCCGCTGCACGTCTGGCTCCCCGACGCGATGGAGGGGCCCACCCCGGTGTCGGCCCTGATCCACGCCGCCACGATGGTGGCCGCGGGCGTCTACCTCGTCGGCAGGATGTACCCGATCTTCACCCCCGACGCGTTCCTCGTGATCGCCTACATCGGGCTCATCACCCTGTTCATCGCCGCCACGACGGCGCTGGCGCAGAACGACATCAAGAAGGTGCTCGCCTACTCGACCACCTCCCAGCTCGGGTTCATGGTCATGGGGCTTGGCGTGGGTGGCTACACGGCGGGACTGGCGCACCTGGCCACCCACGCGGCGTTCAAGGCGTGCCTCTTCCTCGGCTCGGGCTCCGTGATCCACGCCGTCCACAGCCAGGA
>JACRNP010000161.1 GCA_016234845.1 Deltaproteobacteria bacterium
ACGCGATCGTCTCCTTCACGGCATGGAGGTTCTCGTCGAGCGTCGTGCGGAGCGCCTCGATCACGTGGAAGTCCCACGACTTCCCGACCACGGTGACCACCGGGGTCCCGGCGGCGAGGATCACCCGGATCATCGAATCCTCTTCCACCTTCTTGCCGACCCGCCGGGTCATCCCGAACGCGCACATCACCGAGTTCTTCCACCGGATCTTCCGGGCGAGCTCGAAGAACTCCTTGTCCTTGGGGTTGCTCCCGGGGTACCCGCCCTCGATGTAGTGGATCCCGAACTCGTCGAGCTTCTCGGCGACCTTCAGCTTGTCGAGGACGGACAGGGACACCTCCTGCGACTGCGTCCCGTCCCGAAGCGTCGTGTCGTACAATTGCACCTTTTTCATTTCGCTCCCCGGTGGACTTCGTTTCCCCTTATAGATGCGGCGCTTTCAGGCCGGTTTCCCCAGCCCGAACGCTCCATGGAGCACCCGGACCGCCAGTTCGGTGTACTTCTCCTCGATCAGGACCGAGATCTTGATCTCGGATGTGGTGATCCCGAGGATGTTGATCCCGTCGCCCGCCAGCGTCTCGAACACCTTGGTCGCCACGCCCGAATGGGAGCGCATCGCCATGCCGACGATGAACACCTTGGCGATCTTGTCGTCGCCCACGACCTTCTCGGCGCCGACTTCCTTCGCCACTTTCTCCGTGATCAGCATCGCCTTCTTGTAGTCGGTGCGGCCGACCGTGAAGGTCAGGTCGGTGTACCCGGTGACCGACACGTTCTGGACGATGACGTCCACCACGATGTTCGCCTCGGACAGCGGCTTGAAGATCTTCGCGGCGATCCCGGGCTTGTCGGGGACCTTCACGACCGTGATCTTCGCCTCGCTCTTGCTGTACGCCACGCCGGACACCACCGCCGTTTCCATGATCTCCTCCTCCGTCGTCACGATCGTTCCCTGGTTATCGTTGAACGAGGAGCGGACGTGGATCCGCACCCCGTACTTCATCCCGAACTCGACCGAACGGATCTGAAGGACCTTGGCGCCGAGCGACGCCAGCTCGAGCATCTCCTCGAAGGAAATCTTGTCGAGCTTGCGGGCGTCGGTGCAGATGTTGGGGTCGGTGGTGTAGACGCCGTCCACGTCCGTGTAGATCTCGCAGACGTCGGCCTTCAGGGCCGCGGCCACGGCGACGGCGCTGGTGTCGGATCCGCCGCGCCCCAGCGTGGTGATGGAGCCGGAGTCGTCGATCCCCTGGAAGCCGGCGACCACCGCGATGTACCCGTCCTTCAGCGCCCGGGTGATCGTATCGCCCTTGATCTGCCGGATGCGGGCCTTCACGTACGCCGCGTCGGTGAAGATCGGGATCTGGAAGCCGCAGAACGACTTCGCCTTGTACCCCATCTCGGTCAGCGCGATCGCCAGCAGGCCGATGGTGACCTGCTCGCCGGTCGCCGCGACGACGTCGAGCTCCCGTTCGTTGGGGAGTTCCGCGATCTGGTGCGCCAGCCCCAGCAGCCGGTTCGTCTCCCCCGACATGGCGGAGACCACGACCACCACGTCGTTCCCCTGGTCCTTCGTCCGCGCGACCCGCTTCGCGCAATTCTTGATCTTCTCGATGGTGCCGACCGAGGTGCCGCCGTACTTCTGGACAATGAGTGCCATCGCGCGCGTCAACCTCCTGGCTGGAAACGTTGGGACCGGGAGAGGAACCCGTGGAACCTCGGCTGGTCCGGGGCCGAGACCGATATCAACCGTTCGTCCTCATCCGAAATCGTAAATGTAACCCGGACGCAATCCGTTGGCAACAATTCCGTTACCTTTTCGGCCCATTCCACGACGCACACCCCTTCGCCGGCGAACATCTCGTCGAGGCCGATCTCCAGCGCATCCACCACCGTTTCCAGCCGGTAGACGTCCACGTGGGTGAGGGGAAGGCGCCCCTCGTGGCGGGTCATGATGGTGAAGGAGGGGCTCGTGATCCGTTCCGGGGGGATCCCGAGCGCTTCGCCGATCCCCTTGCAGAAGAGGGTCTTCCCGGCGCCCAGGTCGCCCGTCAGGGCGACAAGATCCCCGTCGGCCAGGCAGGAGCCAAGCTCCCGGGCGATCGCAATCGTGTCATCAGGAGAGTGCGATGTGAATATGGTCATGCTTCCGGGCTCGTGCCCCCGAGGCATTTATTCGAGGGGGTACCCCACCCGCGCGGAGCTTGCTGTGGGGCGGGGGGCTGTAACGAAGCTACGTTCGCGACCTTCGTCCGCTCACTGCGGGTTCCACTCGACGCAATCTCCGCCTCGCTCCACACGCTGCCCCATCGGGAAAAACCATACCGGTGGGGTACCCCTCCACCGGGAAGTATGGGGCGCCTGCGAGGAACCCCCCGCTGCGCCCTCCGCAACCTGATTCTATTACCGATCCGTGAATCACTCCTCGGACGGGGTCTCGCCGAGGGTGTGCTGCAGGGCCCCGGGGATGTTGCCGATCACGTCGGTGGCGGTCACCGGGGTCATCGGGTGCTCCCGGACGAGCAGATCGGCCGACATCCCGTGCAGGAAGACGCCGGCGCACGCGGCGTCGGTCGGCGACAGCCCCTGCGAGGCGAGCGCGGCGACCATCCCCGCCAGCGCGTCCCCCATCCCCCCGGACGCCATGTACGGGTTCCCGGTGGTGTTGATGAAGAGGTCCCCCTTCGGAGTGGCGACGACCGTGCGGGCCCCTTTGAGGATCACGGTCACCCTCTCCTCCTCCGCCAGGTGCCGCGCCGAATCGAGACGCGAAGCCTCGATCGCCTCGATCGACTCGCGGGTCAGCCGGGACATCTCCCCCGGGTGGGGGGTGACGATGCACGGCGCTCCCGCGCTCTGCAGCAGGCTCGCCTGTCCGGCGAGCGCGTTCAGGGCGTCGGCGTCCATCAGGAAAGGGACCTTGATCTTCGGGAGGAGCGCCTTGAGGAATTCCGGCATCGATCCGTTCGCGCCCATCCCCGGCCCGATGACCAGCACGTCGGCCTTCGAAACCGCCTCGAGAAGCTCGGGGATCATCCCGGGGGAGAAGAACCCCGTCCCGTCGTCCCGTATCCCCGCGCACATCACTTCCATCTGCTTCGATTCGACGATCGGGCGAAGGGAGGCGGGAGTCACCACGGTGATGAGCCCCGCTCCCATCCGCAGCGCCGCAAGCCCCGCCAGGCACGGCGCCCCGGTCATCCCCGGCGATCCGCCGACGATGTAGACCCGCCCGGCGTCGCCCTTGTGGAAGTCTGGCGGCCGCACCGACAGCATGCTCTTCACGATCTGCTCGTCGAGCGCCTCGGTCTTGATCTCGGCGTCGAAGACCGCGCGCGACGGGATGCCGATGTCGTAGATCTCCGTCTCCCCGCAATGGATCGACCCGGGAAGCAGCACGTGGCCCAGTTTCAGGAGACCGAACGTCCCCGTGTAGTCCGCGCGGATCGCCTCGCCCAGGATCCGCCCGGTGGTCGCGTCGATCCCGCTCGGCAGGTCGACCGCGAAGACCGTGGCCATCGACAGGTTTATGACCTCCACCACGTCCCGGATCGTCCCCTCGAGCGGCGAGGAGATTCCGGTGCCCAGTATCGCGTCCACGCACAGGTGGACCTCCTCCAGGTACGTCCGCAGGTCCTCGACCCCCTCGGTGTCCCGCACCACGCGGATCTCGACGTCCATCCGCCTCAGGATGTCGTGCTGGGTCTTCGCGTCGGCGGACAGGTCCGCCGTCTCGCCGAGCAGGAACACCTCAACGTAGACGCCCCGGTTGTGGAGGTGCCGGGCGATCACCATCCCGTCGCCGCCGTTGTTTCCCTTTCCGCAGACGACCGCGACCGACGCCTCCTGCGGCGCTCCCACCTTCTCCTCGAGGATGCGGAAGATCCGGTCGGTGCACGACCGCCCCGCGTTCTCCATCAGCACGAGGGAAGGGATCCCGTACGTGTGGATCGTCACCCGATCCAGTTCGCCCATCTGCCGGGCCGTCGCGACCTTCATCCCTTTTCCCCCGTCTTCTCCATGATGACGAACGCCACCGCCTTGCCGCCGTCGTGCGTGATGGACACGTGGACCGCCTCCGCCCCCCGCTGCTTCATCCAGCGGACCGCCTGTCCGTGGAGGTGGACCACCGGCTTCCCGAAGGGGCCGCGGACCGTTTCCACGTCCCTCCAGAGGATCCCCTGGGATTTCCCGGTCCCAAGCGCCTTCATCACCGCCTCTTTCACCGCGAACCGACCGGAGAGGCGCTCCGCCGGATTCCCGCTCCCGGCCGCGTAGGCCGCTTCGGCTTCCGTGAACACCCGCCGCACGAATCGATCGCCGTACCGATCGACCAGCTTCGCGATCCGCGCGACGTCCACGATGTCCACGCCGATTCCCGCGATCATCCCCGTTCCCTCATGCCCCGTGGATCAGCTCCGCGATCTCGCGGACGGCCGCGGGCAGTCCGATGAAGACCGCCCGGGCGACGATGCTGTGCCCGATGTTGAATTCCTCTATCGGTTGGATGGACAGGATCGGGACGATGTTGCGGACGTCGAGCCCGTGCCCGGCGAACACCTTCAGCCCCGCCGAGGCGGCGTACGCGGCGGCGGCCCGGATCTTCGATAGCTCCGCCTCGTACGTTCCGGAGGAAAACGCCTCGCAATACGTTCCCGTGTGGATCTCGATCGCGTCGGCCCCCGCCTGCCGCGACGCCCTCACCTGCGGAAGGTCCGGGTCGATGAACATGCTGACGAGGATGCCGGCGTTTTTCAACCGCGCCACCGTCTGCAGCAGCGCGTCCCGGTGGCCGAGGACGTCCAGCCCCCCCTCGGTGGTCACCTCCTCGCGCTTCTCGGGGACGAGCGTGGCGGAGTACGGTTTGAGGGCACACGCGATCCGGGTCATCTCCTCCGTGGCCGCCATCTCCAGGTTGATCCGGGTGGCGACGACCGATTTCAGGACCTCGAGGTCGCGGTCCTGGATGTGCCGACGGTCCTCCCGGAGGTGGACCGTGATCCCGTCGGCCCCCGAGAGCTCCGCGATCCCCGCGGCGGTCGCCGGCTCGGGGACCCGCCCCCGCCGCGCCTGCCGCAGCGTGGCCACGTGGTCGATGTTCACTCCGAGACGCTTCCGCATGGCTTATCGGCCCTCTTCCTTCGCCTTGTCGCCCAGCGCCTTCACGATCTCCTCGACCTCCGCCCGGCTCTCCCCTTCGACCATGATCCGCAGGAGCGGCTCCGTCCCGCTGTACCGCACGACGATCCGCCCGCGGCTCCCCAGCGACTTCTCGAATTCCGCCTGCGCCTTCCGGAACCCCTTCATCGACTCGAGCGGGACCCGGTGCTTCATCCGGACGTTGTGGAG
>JACRNP010000162.1 GCA_016234845.1 Deltaproteobacteria bacterium
AGGACGGCGAGCAGCAGATCCGGACGGCGCTGGCGATGGGAGCGGACCGCGCGGTTCTGGTGGAGGCGGGGAGCGGCCTGGATTCGCTGGCGGTGGCGAAAGTGCTGGCGAAGGTGGTGGGGGAGGAGAAGCCGGAGCTGGTGCTGATGGGGAAGCAGTCGGTGGACGACGACAACAACCAGATGGGGCAGATCCTGTCGGCTTTGCTTTCATGGCCGCAGGCGACGTTCGCGTCGAAGGTGGAGTTTTCCGGGGACGGGAAGAAGGCGAACGTGACGCGGGAAGTGGACGGCGGGCTGGAGACGATCGAGGTCGCGCTGCCCGCGGTGGTGACGACGGACCTTCGCCTGAACGAGCCGCGGTACGCGTCGCTCCCCGGGATCATGAAGGCGAAGAAGAAGGAAGTGAAGGTGGTCCCGGTGGCGTCGCTGGGGGTGGACACGGCCCCCCGGGTGAAGGTGCTGTCGTACGCGGCGCCGAAGCAGCGGGCGGGCGGCGGCCGGGTGGCGGATGTCGCGGAGCTGGTGGCGAAGCTGAAAAACGAAGCGAAAGTCATATAACCGCAGAACCGGGACGTTCACAGAACTCCCACAGTTTAGGGACAGACATAACGACCTGTCGGGGGGATTTTCATGGCGGACATGCTGGTAGTCGTCGAGCATCAGGAAGGGGTATTCCGGAAGAACACGCTGTCGGCGGTTTCAGCGGCGAAGACGCTGGCGGGCCTGACGGGCGGCGAAGTGGACGCGCTGGTGCTGGGGGACGGCATCGCCGCGGTGGCGGATACGGTCGCGGGGAGCGGCGTCCGGAAGGTCCTGCTGGGGGAGGGCGCGGGATTCGGGAAATACCTGGCGGTGACGTTCGCGGGCGCGGTGGCGCAGGTGGTCAGGGAGAAGGGGTACGGCGCGGTGTTCGCCCCGGCGTCGACGTTCGGGAAGGACTTCATGCCGCGGGTGTCGGGTCTTCTGGACGCCCCGCTGGCATCCGACATCGTGGGGTTGGAGAAGGAAGGGTCCGCGCTGCGGGTGAAGCGGCCGATGTACGCCGGGAACGCGATCGGGACGGTGGAGCTCGTCGGGAGCCCGCTGCTGTTCACGGTCCGCCAGACGGCGTTCGACGCGGCCCCGCTGGGGGGCTCGAAGGCCCCGGTGGAGAAGGTGACGGTCGCGGCGGAGGCGGCCGGCACGGCGTTCGTGGGCCGCCAGGAGACCAAGTCGGAACGCCCGGAGCTGACGGAGGCGCGCGTGATCGTGTCGGCCGGCCGCGGGATCAAGGCGCAGGAGAACTTCAAGCTGGTGGAGGAGCTGGCGGACACGCTTTCGGCGGCGATCGGGGCATCCCGGGCGGCGGTGGACGCGGGGTGGGCCCCGAACGACTGGCAGGTGGGGCAGACGGGGAAGATCGTGGCGCCGGAGCTCTACATCGCGCTGGGGATCAGCGGCGCGATCCAGCACCTGGCGGGGATGAAGGACAGCAAGGTGATCGTCGCGATCAACAAGGACGAGGAGGCGCCGATCTTCCAGGTGGCCGACTACGGGCTGGTGGGCGACCTCTTCAAGGCGGTGCCGGAACTGGTCGCGGAGCTGAAAAAAGTGAAATCGGCCTGATGATTTCCGGAATCCTGCCGATAGGGTTACCCGGGAGGGTAAAAACACGATGACGGCAACGCGAGGCGGGCGGGTGGACCTGCTGCGCCGGCTCAAGGAGAAGAACTTCACCGCCGCGGTCATCGGGCTCGGGTACGTCGGGCTGCCGCTGGCGATGGAGTACGCCGACGCCGGGATCGAGGTGATCGGGATCGACGTCGACGGCTCCAAGGTCCGGACGCTCAAGGAAGGGAAGTCGTACATCGGCGACGTTTCATCCGAAGCGGTGAAGCGCGCGGTCGCCGCGGGGCTGCTCACGGCCACCACCGACTACTCCGCGGTGGCGATGGCCGACACCGTGAACATCTGCGTTCCCACTCCTCTCCGCAAGACGAAGGACCCGGACCTCTCGTACATCGTGGGGGCGATGGAGCACATCGTCGGCTACCTCCACAAGGACATGCTCCTCGTCCTCGAGAGCACGACCTACCCCGGGACCACTTCCGAGGTGCTGGCCCCGATGATCGAGGCGAAGGGGTTCAAGGTCGGGGAGGACATCTTCCTCGCCTTCTCCCCGGAGCGGGTCGATCCGGGCAATGCGCGGTACACGACGAAGAACATCCCAAAGGTGGTCGGGGGCGTGACGCCGAAATGTTCGAAGGTCGCGACGGCGCTGTACGCCGGCGTGCTCGAGAACGTCCACCCGGTGTCCAGCGCGGCGGTCGCCGAGATGGTCAAGCTCCTCGAGAACACGTTCCGCTCGGTGAACATCGGGCTGGTGAACGAGATCGCCCTCATGGCCGACCGGATGGG
>JACRNP010000163.1 GCA_016234845.1 Deltaproteobacteria bacterium
AACGGCCGGCACGCCTCCACCATCCCGAAATCCTCGTACTCGAAGAACCGCCCGCCGGACGACGGGAACACCACCACCGGCTTCCCGGCGTGGCCGTACACCTTGAGCTCCATGTCGCGTCCCAGGCATCGGCTCCACCGGCGGTGGTACTCGACGTTCATCGGCGGCCCATCCCCCCGTCACGCGGTCTCGTGGACGAGGCGGGCGGCGGCCAGGACCTCTTCCCGTTCCTTCGACCGGACGAGGTAGCCGTAATCCCCGATCGCGGCCCGGAAGATGGAGTTCATCTCCTCGTGGTGGCAGACGAGGGGACCCAGGGACCGGAGGACCTCCTCGTGCGTCCGCTTGTACCGCTTGCTCCATTTCCTGCCGATGTAGGCGACGTGCCACGCGCGCGACCAGGCCGTCGAGAACGGCTTGCCGGAGACCACGCGCGCCCACTCCCGGTAGATGTCGATGTCCGCCGCGTAGTTGAACATGTCGGTGGTCAGCCCCCCCGGCGGCCGCATGTTGACCTCGAGGGCCGTGATCCCTCCGTCCCGGTCGGCCCGGAAGAACTCGAAGTGGAAGAACCGCTCCCGGACGTCGAACGCCCGCGCGGTGCGGCGGCCCGCATCCTCCAGGTCCGGGGGGATCTCCCGGAAAGAGTGGTAGAAGACGTGGTTGTCCTCGTTGACCGTCTCCATGATCCCCTGGCTGTAGGCGTGGGCGGTGAAGAAGACGATGTTCCCGTCCCGGTCGGTCAGCCCGTCGAAGGAGAATATGCTCCCCTGGATGAACTCCTCCACGATGTAGTCCGAAGGCGGTTTCGACGCGAAGAAAGCGACGAGCCCCGCGTCGTCGCGGATCTTGAACGTCGCCGCGGCACCCACGCCCACGTCGGGCTTGGCGACCACCGGGTACCCCGTTTCGGCGGCCAGCTCCCGCGCCTCCGCGAGGGTGCGGACGACGGCGCCGCGCGCGACCAGGCCGTCGAGAACGGTTTGCCGGCTACCACGCGCGCCCACTCCCGGTAGATGTCGATGTCGGCGGCGTAGTTGAACATGTCGGTGGTCAGCCCCCCCGGCGGACGCATGTTCACCTCGAGGGCCGTGATCCCGCCGTCCCGGCCGGCGCGGAAGAACTCGAAGTGGAAGAACCGCTCCCGCACGTCGAACGCCTTCGCGGTCCGGCGTCCGGCCTCCTCGAGGTCGGCGGGGATCTCCCGGAGGGAGTAGTAGAAAACGTGGTTGTCCTCGTTGACCGTTTCCATGATCCCCTGGCTGTAGGCGTGGGCGGTGAAGAAGACGATGTTCCCGTCCCGGTCGGCCAGCCCGTCGAAGGAGAGGATGTCCCCCTGGATGAACTCCTCCACGATGTAGTCCGAAGGCGGCTTCGACGCGAAGAAGGCGGCAAGGCCCGCGTCGTCGCGGATCTTGAACGTGGCCGCGGCCCCCACGCCCACGTCGGGCTTGGCGACCACCGGGTACCCCGTCTCGGAGACCAGCCGCCGCGCCTCCTGGAGGGTTCGGACGACGGCGCCGCGGGCGACCCGGACCCCCGCGGACCGGTAGATCCCCTTCATCGCGGACTTCCGCTTTACGTCCGCGATCCGGTCCTCCCGGAGACCGTACAGGTTGAAATCCGTACGCAGCCGCGCCTCGGTCTCGAGCCAGTACTCGTTGTGCGAATCGATCCGGTCGAGCTTCCCGTGCCGGTGCGTGAAATGCCCGAGCGCGCGGAGCAGCGCGTCGTACGAGTTCATGTCGTCCACCCGGTAATATTCGGAGAGCGCGCCCCGCAGCTCCGGCCGCAGCGAATCGTACGGGGCGTCGGCCAACCCGAGGACGTTCACCCCCTCCTCCCGGAGGCCGACGCAGAACCGGTAGTAGTTCGGGGGGAAGTGCGGGGACAGGTACACGAAGTTCATCGGTTCATCGTTGCAGGCGCGGGACACCCCGTCAAGCGGGGCCCGCGGTTTGCTATCCTGCAAATGCGCCATGTACCGTGTCGTCAACCGAACGCGCGGGACGGTCCTCGGGACCCGCGTCCGGGAAGCCCGGACCTTCACGTCGCGCCTCGGGGGGCTCCTCGGATCCCGCGGACTCTCCCCCGGGGAAGGGGTGTGGATCGCACCGTGCCGCTGCGTCCACACGGTGGGGATGCGGTTCCCGATCGACGTCGCCTTCGTGGACGGGAGAGGCGCGGTGATCGGGGTGTCCGGGGCGCTCCCTCCGAACCGGATCAGCCGGTTCGTGCGCGGCGCGCGGGGCGCCCTCGAACTCCCGGCGGGCACCCTGGCGGAAACGGGGACCGGGATCGGCGACGTGCTCGCGTTCGTGGAACCCGGCCTCCCTTGACACCGGGGGCCGGCAACTGGTAGATTGACCCTTAGCACTCTCGCCTCAGGAGTGCTAAATTGCGGTAGGAGAAGACGAAAAAGGTACAACGATGGACGAACGCGCCACGCAGGTCCTTCGCTACATCGTGGAGGATTACATCGCCACCGCGGAGCCGGTAGGGTCGAGGACCATCTCGAAGAAGATGGGGCAGGCCTTGTCCCCGGCGACCATCCGGAACATCATGGCCGATCTCGAGGAGATGGGGTTCCTCGCCCAGCCGCACACCTCCGCGGGGCGTGTCCCGACGCCGGCCGGTTTCCGGTACTACATCGACCACCTTCTCATGCTGCAAAACGTCGCGAAGGGGGAAGTGGACCAGTTGAACCTCGCCGCGGGAGAGGGAAGCGCCCCCGCCGACGAGCTGGTTCGGCAGGTGAGCCGGCTGCTGGCGAACCTCACCCACCAGGCGAGCGTGGTGATCGTCTCCCGCCCCGACCAGCAGCGGCTGCGCTCGGTGAACCTGATGCGCGCGGCGGTCGACAAGATCCTCCTCGTCGCCGTCATGGAGGGCGGGTGGGTGCAGCACCGGCTGATCGAGGGGGAGGCGGACCTGACCGGCGACGAGTTGGAGAAGATCAACGCATACCTGAACGGGATCGCGGAGGGGCTCACGCTCCCGCAGCTTCGCGCCCGGATCCTCACCGAGCTCCAGAAGGAAAGGGCCCGGTACGACCGTGTGATGCGCCGGGCGCTCACCATGGGCGCGCGGGCGCTGGCCGACAGCGGCCCCGGCGAGGTGTTCGTCGAGGGGCGCGCGAACATCCTCGACCAGCCGGAGTTCGCGGAGGACGTCCAGCGGCTCAAGCGGATCCTGCGCGCCTTCGAGGAGAAGAGCGTCATCTTCCGCCTTCTCGACCGGGCGATGGACCGCCAGGCGATCCAGGTGTCGATCGGGTCGGAAAACCCGGTGGAGGATCTGGGGGACGTGTCGGTCGTCGCCTCGGGGTACCGCCAGGGGGCGTCCGCGGTCGGGAGCATCGGCCTGATCGGGCCGGTCCGAATGGACTACTCCCGCGTGATCCCGCTGGTGAAGTACACCGCGAGCCTGCTGACGACGATGTTCGGGCAGCGCTGACGGTCCGCCGGCGTTCCGGCACAACATCCACAGGAGAAGGAACGGATGGAAGACAGGGACAAGGAAATCCCGTCGGTGGCTCCGGCCCCGGAAGGGGAACCCGGGGCGGCAGGCGGAGAGTCGGCGGCGGGGCCCGCCGACACCGTTCCGGAAGGGACGGACGAGGCCACGGAGCTCAAGGTCCGGCTCGCGTATCTCGCGGCCGAATTCGACAATTTCCGGAAGCGCGCGGCGCGCGAGCGGGAAGCGCAGGCCGCGTTCGGAAACGAACGCCTCCTCGGCGCGGTCCTGCCGTTCCTGGACAACCTGGAGCGGGCGATGGGGCAGGTGGGCGCCTCGACGGAGGCGGTCCTTTCCGGAGTCCGGATGACGTACGACCAGTTCCTCGCGGAACTCCGGAAGTTCGGCCTCGAGCCGTTCTCCTCCGAGGGGGAACCGTTCGACCCGGGTCGTCACGAGGCGATCGCGCGCGTGCCGCTCGCGGGGAAAGCCGACGGGACGGTGCTCTCGGAGACCCGCAAGGGGTATCTGCTGAACGGCCGGCTGCTTCGCCCCGCCCAGGTGGCGGTGGCCGTGGCGCCGTCGGCCGAAGGGCCGGGCGGCGAATCCGACGGGCCGGAGAACTGAGTGGCCTCCCGGCGCGACTACTACGAGATCCTGGGCGTCTCCCGGGACAGCTCCCCCGAAGACATCAAGAAGGCGTACCGCCAGCAGGCGCTGCAGAACCACCCCGACCGCAACCCCGGCGACAAGTCGGCCGAGGAGCGGTTCAAGGAGGCCAACGAGGCGTATTCGATCCTTTCGGATCCCGAGAAGCGAACGCAGTACGACCGGTTCGGCCACGCGGGGCCCTCGGGCCAGGGGTTCGGGGACTTCTCGGGATTCGGCGTCGAGGACATCATCAACGACTTCTTCGGCGGCATCTTCGGCGGCGGCGGGGGGGAACGGGTCCGCAGGGGGGCCGACCTCCGGTACAACCTGACCGTCTCCTTCAACGAAGCGGTGTTCGGGGGGGAGAAGGAGATCGTCGTTCCGCGGACCGGCGCCTGCCGCGAGTGCGGCGGTACCGGGGCGCGGAAGGGGACCCGCCCGGAGCGGTGCAGCGGATGCAACGGGCGCGGCCAGGTGACCCTGCAGCAGGGGTTCTTCTCCATCCGGCGCACCTGCGGCCGGTGCGGCGGCACCGGGCAGGTGGTCAAGGACCCGTGCGGCCCGTGCGCGGGATCCGGCCACGTCCGGGAGAGCCGGACCCTGAAGGTCAAGATCCCCCCGGGCGTGGAGACCGGAACGCGCCTGAAGCTGCGCGGGGAAGGGGAAGCGGCCCCGGCGGGAGCGGGCGCCGGCGATCTGTACGTGGTCCTGACCGTCCAGGATCACCCGTTCTTCGTGCGGGAGGGGGCCGACCTTTTCTGCGAGGTTCCGATCACCTTTCCGCAGGCGGCGCTCGGCGCGTCGATCGAAGTCCCGACGCTGTCGGGAAAGAAGGATCTGGCCATCCCTCCGGGAACGCCGTCCGGGCACGACTTCGTGATGCGCGGCGAAGGGGTCGCGTCGCTGTCCACGGGAAGGCGGGGGAACCTCGTCATCCGGGTCCTCATCGAGGTCCCGAAAAAACTCACCCGTCGCCAGAGGGAGGTTCTCTCCGAGTACCAGCAGCTGTCCGAGGAGTCCCCCGGCCCGATCTCGCGCAGCTTCTTCGAAAAGGTGAAGGAGATCTTCGGTTGACGCGCCCCCGACCGGCCCGTCTCGCGGCGCTGCTCCTGCTTCCCGTTCTTCTATTCCCCCCGGCGGCGGCGTCCGCGGAACCTCCCATGCCCTTCATCGCGGGCGGGGACGCCGTCCCGGTCCCGCGGCCCGGTTCGAGGGCCGCCGCGCGCACGTCCCCGATCGTGCCGTTCCTCCAGGCGGAAGGCGATTTCTCGGCGGGCCGCCGGGAGGAGGCGCTGCGGCGGTTCCTGGACCTCGCGTACTCGGCCCCCGACGACGAGCGGAAGGGATTCGTGTGGATGCGGATCGGTGAGCTCCTGCTGGTCCGGGGGGATCTCGACAAGGCGCTGGAGGCGGCGGACAAGGCGGTGCAGCTTTCCCGCGCCCGGTACCTTTCGCTGTCGGCGGTCGACCTGAAGCTCCGGATCTACCGCCGGATGCAGTGGAACAACGAGGCGCGCCAGATGGCGGGGTACCTGCTCGACCAGAAATTCGTCGATGCGAACGTATCCGACCTCCTCTCTCTGATGGCGCGCGCCGACGCCGTCGCCGGGAAGGTCGGCAGCGCGCTCGCGCTGTACCGCCGCGCCATCGGCGCGGCGTCGGACCCCGCGACGGCGGGACGCCTCGCCGCGGAGCGGGAGTCGTTCATCGACGGAGCCTCCGACATCGGTGCCCTCCGCCAGGCGGGCGAGGCGGAGGAGGACCCGGAGGCCCGCGCCCACCTGTTCCTGGTGCTCGGGAAGGCCGCCTCCCGGAAAGGGTTCCTCGGCATGGCGGCCTACGCCTTCGAACGGTCCGCGCGGTCCGGGGGGAAGCGATCCCGCGAGGCGGCGGAGGGGTTGTACCGCCTCGAGAAGATCACCGCCGCGCGGCCCAAGATCGTCGGACTGGCGCCGCTGTCGGGAAAGCTCGCCGACATCGGGTTCTCGGTCCTCTCCGGTGCCGAGGTGGCGCTCGGCCCCGACCACCGGTACGAACCGAACGGACACGCCCCGGTGGTCCGTTGGGTCGACACCGCCGGCCAACCGGAGAAGGCGCGGAAGGAGTTCTCCGCCGCGGCGGCCGACCGGACGGTGATCGGGATCCTGGGGCCGCTCACAGGGGAGGAAGGGCGCTCGGTGGGAGCCGCGTTCGGCCCCAAGTCCCCCCCCACGCTCTATCTCGGCCAGAAGGCGATCCTGGAGAAGCCGTTTCTCTACGGCTTCGGGCTCTCCCCCGCGCAGGAGGCGCGCGCGGTCCTTGCCCACCTGGCGCGGAACGACGTGACGAACCTGCTCCTGCTCCATCCGGACAACGGCTACGGAAAGGGATTCTCCGACGCGGTGGCGTCCGCCGCCCGGGAGTCCGGGGTCCGGATCGCAAAGGTCCTCCCCTACTCCCCCGAGGCGCGCGATTTCACCGATCTCATCCGGAAGGCGGTCGGGAACGAGACCTTCCGGCGCCAGTCGAAGTCGAAGGAGAAGGGGAAGGCGATCCGGCTCGCGGTGGGCGGGATCGTGATCGCCGACCGGTGGGATCGCGTCTTCCTGCTCGCGTCCCAGCTCAATTACTACAACGTCTACCTTCCGCTGGCCGGGTTCTCCGGGTGGTACGACGAGGAGCTCCTCCGCAAGGCGGGAAGCGCCGTGGCCGGCGCGGTGTTCTCGGTGGACTACTCCGACGCGATCCCCGGCTCCCAGGGCGACCGGTTCCGGAAGGAGTTCCAGGAGGCGATGCGGTTCCCCCCGACCCGGTTCGAGGCGATGGGGTACGACGGCGCACTGTTCCTCTCCTCGGCGTACTCCACGGAAAGCGTTCCCGGGAAGCCGGTCGGCGAGGCGATGCGGGAGCGGATCTCCCGGCTGAAGAATTTCGTCGGGGTGACGGGGACGTTCCTGTTCACGCCCGCGGGCGACATGCGGAGGAAGGTGTCGCTGCTGCGGGTGGACCTGGGAAACTTCGTACCCGTCCCGGAGCAGTAATGCCCGGAGAACTCGCCCGGGCGGTCGGGGCCGCGCTCTCCCCCGGCGGGCCGCTGTCGGCGGCGATGAAGGGGTTCGAGCCGAGGCCCGGACAGCTCCGGATGGCGATGGCGTGGGCCGCTGCCCTCCAGGCCCCGGGGGTCCTGGTCGCCGAGGCGGCCACGGGAATCGGGAAGACCCTGGCGTACCTGGTTCCGTCCATCCTTTCCGGCCGCAGGACGGTCGTCTCCACCGGTACGCGGACGCTCCAGCAGCAGCTCGTCGCCAACGACATCCCTCTGGTCCGGGACGCCATCCAGTACCCGTTTTCCTGCGCCGTGCTGAAAGGCCGGTCCAACTATCTCTGCCTGCGACGCTGGAAGCGGTTCCTCGCGGAGCCGATGTTCGAGTTCGCGCGGGAGACCTCCTACTTCCCCGCCATGCAGGCGTTCGCCGACGCGACCCGGACGGGGGACGTCTCGGAATGCCGGGGCGTTCCCGAGGACGCCCGCGTGTGGGGCGAGGTCAATTCCCGAAGCGAGATGTGCGACCCGTCCGCCTGCGGCGAGACCGAGCGGTGCTTCCTCGCGGAGGCGCGGCGGCGCGCGGCGTCGGCGGACGTGATCGTGGTCAACCACCACCTGTTCTTCGCCGACCTCTCGCTTCGGGCGCGCATCGGCGGGGGGCGCGGGGAGGACGAGGGTCGCTACGGCGAGGTGATCCCGCGGGCGGACGCCGTGGTGTTCGACGAGGCGCACGGGATCGAGGAGACCGCCTCCGTCTTCTTCGGCGTGAGCGTATCGCTGGGCCGCGCAAGGGAGCTGTCTCGGGACCTGCGGCGATCCGCCGCCCGGTCGGGTGGAGCGTGGGACGGCCTCCTGCCGATGTCCGAGCAGTTCCGGCTCGCCGCGGAATCCGCCTTCGACGCGGTCGGGGAAGGGGACAGCCGGTTCCCGCTCCCGGGACCCTCCCGCGGGACGCGGTTCGGCGAGAAGGCGGCGTTTCTTCTGCGGGCGGGAGAGGAACTGGCGCAGACGATCTCGTCCGGCCCGCCCGCGGCCGGCGGCGCGGATCCGGGATCCGCCGGGCAGGACCGGGAGCAGCTGCTTCGGCGGGTGCGCTCGTTCCTCGACGACCTCTCGTCGATCCTGTCCGCCGAAACGGCGACCGCCGTGGCGTGGGCGGAGCGCAAGGGGGCGTCGATATCGCTCCACCGGACCCCCGTCGAGGTGTCCCCCGTCCTTGCGGAATCGCTCTGGTGCGACACGGTGCCGTTCCTCCTCACCTCCGCCACCCTGTCCTTCTCCGGGGACCTCGGCTACTTCCGGCGGCGCGTCGGGCTCGGGCGGGTTGATGCCCGGGAACTCATCGTGGATAATGAATTCGACTTCGCCGGCCGGGCCCTGTTCTACGTCCCACGGGGGCTCCCCGATCCGGCGGACGCGGCGTTTCCCGCGGCGGCTTCGGCCGAGACGCGGGAGATCCTGTCGTGTTCGGGCGGCGGCGCCCTGATCCTGTGCACGAGCTACCGCACGTTGTCCGCGCTGGAGGAGACCCTTCGGGGGGCGGTGCCCTACACGCTGTTCGTCCAGGGGGACGCCCCGCGCGCCCAGCTGCTGCGGGAGTTCCGGGAAGGCGAGGACACGGTCCTGATCGGCACGGGGACGTTCTGGGAGGGGATCGACGTTCCGGGCGCCTCGCTGCGGTGCGTCATCATCGACAAGCTGCCGTTCGCGTCCCCGTCCGATCCGGTGACGTCGGCGCGGATCCGGGCGTTGAAGGAGCGCGGGGAGGACCCGTTCTTCTCGTACCAGCTCCCGGAGGCGGTCCTCGCGCTGCGGCAGGGGGTCGGAAGGCTCCTGCGCCGCGGCGACGACTACGGCGTGGTGGCCCTCCTGGACCGCCGCGTGGCGACCCGGGGGTACGGGGAAACTTTCCGGGAGAACTTGCCCCCAATGAAATGGACGCGGGACCGGACCGACGTGGAGGCGTTCTTCAGAAGGTTCCGCCCCGGTTCCCGATCAGAGCGCACGGAAGGAGAAGCAGGATGATCCGAAAGGCGGTGTTTCCCGCCGCGGGGTTCGGGACGAGGTTTCTCCCGGCCACCAAGGCGTCCCCGAAGGAGATGCTCCCCCTGGTGGACAAGCCGCTCATCCAGCACGGGGTCGAGGAGGCCAAGGCGGCGGGCGTGAAGGACATGATCATCGTCACCGGCCGCGGGAAGAACGCGATCGAGGACCACTTCGACGTCTCCTTCGAGCTCGAGGCCACCCTGGAGAGGAAAGGGAACGGGGATCTCCTGTCGATCGTCCGGCAGGTGACCGACGGGGCCGATTTCTTCTACGTCCGGCAGAACCTCCCGCTGGGGCTGGGGCACGCCGTCCTCCGGTCGATGGACCTGGTCGGCCAGGAGCCGTTCGCCGTCATCCTGTCGGACGACGTCATCGACTCCGAGGTCCCGGTGCTGAAGCAGATGATCGCCGCGTACGAAAAGCACAGCGCGGGCGCGGTCCTGGCGATCCAGAAAGTGCCCAGGGACGCGGTCTCGCGGTACGGGATCATCCGAGGGAAGCGGATCGCCGACGGGGTGCACGAGGTGCTGGACATGGTGGAGAAGCCGAAGCCCGAGAAGGCCCCCTCCGACCTGGCGATCATCGGGCGGTACATCCTGCCGCCGTCGATCTTCCCCGCGCTCCTCGCGACGAAACCGGGGGCGGGCGGCGAGATCCAGCTCACCGACGCGATCCGCGCCCTGATCGGAAAAGAGCGGGTGATCGGGTTCGAGTTCGAGGGCGCCCGCTACGACGCCGGGACCAAGCTCGGGTTCCAGATGGCGAACGTGGCGTTCTCGCTGCGGGACCCGGAGATCGGACCGGGACTGCGGGTGTTCCTGCGGAAGGAGGGACTCCTGTGAGCCGGAAGGCGGGGCATTCCCGGGCGAGGGCGTCCGCGCCGGGCGGGCCGGAGGATCGCGGTCCGCGCAAGGCGTGTGGGGGCGTGGTCCTGCTGGACTTCTCGGACGAGACGGCGTACCGGCCCCTGTCCGACGTGACCGAGGTGGACGACGCGGTGCGGATCCTGCTGGAGCTCCCCGGCGTCCCCGCCGATTCGGTCCAGGTCTGGGTACGGGGGGACCGGATCGAGGTGACGGGGGAGAAGCCCACGGCCTTCCCGCCCGGAGAGACCTCCTTCCTCTGCCTCGAGCGGATCTTCGGGAAGTTCCGGCGGGTCTTCGAGGTCGTGGGGTCGGTGAATCTCGGGACGGTCTCGGCGATCCGGAAGGACGGCATCCTGGCGATCACGATCCCGAAGATCCCCGAGCGGCGGGGAAGGGAGCGCAGGATCCCGGTGACCGAAGGTTGAAGGGCGCCAAGGCGTGCCGCGAGGGGGGAAGGAAGAGATGAGCGACGACGAAATCGCGAAAGTGCAGGCCGGCGCGGAGGGGAACGCGCCGAAGGAGGGGGAGCCCGATCCGGTCGACTCCTCCCCCCCGGGCGAGGGAGCGGCGGTCGAGGAGAAGGAGGGCGGCCCGGAGATCCCCGACGTCCTCCCGCTCCTGCCGGTGCGCGACATCGTCATCTTCCCGTACATGACCCTGCCGCTGTTCGTGGGACGCGAGGGATCGATCGCCGCGGTCGACGAGGCGCTGGCGAGGGACCGGTACATTTTTCTCGCGACGCAGAAGGACCCCTCCGTGGAGGATCCGAAGGCGGAGGATCTCTTCCCGATGGGCACCGTCGCGATGATCATGCGGATGCTGAAGCTCCCGGACGGGCGCCTCAAGATCCTCATCCAGGGCGTGACCAAGGGGAAGATCGTCGAGTTCATCGAGGGGAAGCCGGGGGTTCGCGTACGGATCGACCGGGTCGTCGAGCTGCCGATGAAGGAGGGGTCGCTCGAGGTCGAGGCGCTGATGCGCGCCTCGCGGGAGAAGATCGAGAAGATCCTCTCCTTGAAGAACATGCCGGTCGAGATCCTGATGGTGACCGAGAACATCAACAATCCCG
>JACRNP010000164.1 GCA_016234845.1 Deltaproteobacteria bacterium
TCCCTCCACTTCGGCGTGGACGACATCGACGGCACCGTGGTCGAGGAGAAGATCACGCACGCCGCGGGGGCGCAGGCGGGACAGGAGATGTCGGTCGCGGAGCTCGTGACGATGATCCGGCAGGCGGGGAGGATCCCGGTCGAGCGCGACACGCTCTACAACGTGGTCCGGGAGTGGCCCGCGGAAGGGGCGCCGGCTTGATCGTGCGTTACCCGATGGCCGCTAGATTCCTCGCGGGGGGCTTCCTCTCGGGGACGTTCGCGACCTTCGCCCGCTCACTGCGGATTCCGCTCGACGCAATCCCTGCCTCGCTCCATACGCCCCCTGCGAGGAACCCCCCGCTGCGTCATCTCGCGGATGATCGGTTGCGCAATGAGATGGAATGAGGTGCTGGATACGGTGTTGTCGGGAAGGCCCGTATCGGTCGCGGACGGGGCGCGGCTGCTGCGGGAGGCGCCGCTGTTCGAGCTGGGGCGCGCGGCCGACGCGGTCCGCCGCCGGCTGCACCCGGAGCCCGTGGTCACCTACATCGTCGACCGGAACATCAACTACACGAACGTGTGCGCGTGCGGCTGCTCCTTCTGCGCCTTCTACCGGGCGGCGGACGCCCCCGACGCGTACGTCCTTTCCGAGGAGGAGCTCTCCGCCAAGATCGTCGACACGATCGCGGCGGGCGGGGTCCGGGTGCTGCTCCAGGGCGGCCTCCACCCCGACTGGGGGATCGACGAGGCGGTCCGGCTGGTCCGGGCGGTCAAGCGTCACCCGATCCTGCTGCACGGATTCTCCCCGCCGGAGATCTCCCACTTCGCGCACCGGTCGGGGATTTCGATCGGCGAGGCGATCGCGCGGCTGCGGGAGGCGGGACTCGACTCGATTCCCGGCGGCGGGGCGGAGATCCTCGACGACGAGGTGCGTCGAAGGGTGAGCCCGCGGAAGATCGGCTGGGAGCAGTGGGCCGCGGTGATGCGGGAAGCGCACCGCCAGGGGCTTCGAACCTCGGCCACCATGATGTTCGGGAGCGTGGAAACCCCCGAGGCGATCGTCGCCCACCTGCTCCGCATCCGGGCGCTGCAGGAGGAGACGGGCGGCTTCACTGCCTTCATCCCCTGGACGTTCCAGGCGGGGAACACCGAGCTGTCGCGCGACCCGCGCTTCGGGGAGGCGGCCGCGGGAGGGTTCGGGCACGCGGTCGGTTACCTCCGGGTCCTGGCGCTGTCGCGGATCGCGCTGCCCGGCATCCCCACGGTGCAGGTTTCCTGGGTGACCATGGGCGCCAAGGTGGCGCAGATCGGGCTCTTCTTCGGCGCGGACGACTTCGGCAGCACGATGATGGAGGAGAACGTGGTCGCCTCCGCGGGCGTCTCCTTCCGGATGTCGGAGGAGGAGATCGCGGCGACGATCCGGGATGCGGGCTTTCGGCCCGCCCGCCGCGGCGGGGGACACTCCTGAAAGGAAATCATTGAGATGCTGGACCTGAAATTCGTTCGGGAGAACATCGGGGTCGTGGAGGAGGCGCTTCGGAAACGCCGGTCCACGCTCACCCTCGACGGATTCGTGGCGCTCGACGGGGCGCGCCGCAAGCGGCTCCTCGAGGTCGAGGGGATGCGCGCGGAGCGCAACGCCGCCTCCGAGGAGATCGGGCGCCTGCGGCGGGAGAAGAAGGACGCTTCGGAGCTCATGGAGCGGATGAAGGAGCTCTCCGCCCGCCTGAAGGACGCGGAAGGGCTGCTCCCGGAGATCGAGGGGAGGATGGAGGAGTTCCTCCTGTCCATCCCCAACGTTCCGGACGCGTCCGTGCCGGAAGGGGCCGGGGAGGAGGAGAACCCGGTCGTGCGGACGTGGGGGACGCCGCGGGCATTCCCCTTCCCCGTCAAGGACCACGTGGACCTGGGGGCCGAGCTCGACATCCTCGACTTCGACCGGGCCGCGAAGATCGCCGGGGGCCGCTTCTGCCTTTCCAAGGGGGCGGGGGCGCTGATGGAGCGGGCGCTCATCGGCCTCATGCTCGATATCCACACCCGCGAGCACGGGTACCTCGAGGTTCTCCCCCCGTTCCTGGCCAACAGCGCCTCGTTCCTGGGGACCGGGCAGCTCCCCAAGTTCGAGGAGGACCTGTTCCGCGTCGCGGGGACCGACTATTTCCTCGTCCCCACGGCGGAGGTCCCCGTCACCAACATCGTCCGGGACGAGATCCTCTCCGCCGACCGGCTCCCGCTGAAGATGACGGCGTACACGCCGTGCTTCCGGGCGGAGGCCGGATCGTACGGGAAGGACACGCGCGGGATGATCCGCCAGCACCAGTTCAACAAGGTGGAGCTGGTCAAGGTCTGCCGCCCGGAGCAGTCGCCGGAGGAGCTGGAAAAGCTCACCGCCGACGCCGAGGCGATCCTGCAACGGCTGGAGCTCCCGTACCGGGTCGTGACGCTCTGTTCGGGGGACCTCGGCTTCTCCTCCGCCAAGACGTACGACATCGAGGTGTGGGTCCCCTCGCAGGAACGGTACCGGGAGATCTCCTCCTGCAGCTCCTTCACCGACTTCCAGGCCCGCCGGGCGAAGATCCGCTTCCGCGAGGGCGCTTCGGGGAAGACCCGCCTGGCCCACACCCTCAACGGGTCGGGGCTGGCGGTCGGGAGGACGGTGGTGGCGATCCTCGAGAACTTCCAGCGCGAGGACGGGACGGTCGACGTCCCCGCGGCGCTGCGTCCCTACATGGGCGGGATGGCGCGGATCGTCAAACGCTGATAAAATCGTGAATCGGACATGAAACAGTGGGAGTGCGTGATCTGCGGGTACATCCACGAGGGGGAGGAACCTCCTGACGTGTGCCCGGTGTGCGACGCGCCGAAGGAGCTTTTCCGGCTCCTGGACTGACGACATCGAGGGTCCCCAATGGAGCCGCCGAAGATTCGACATATCCACCCCATGCTGGTCCATTTCCCGCAGGCGCTCTTTCCCGTGGCCTTCGCGTCGTTCTGCCTGTACTGGGCGACGGGGGCGCGGGAGTTCGAGTCGGGAGCGTTCGTCGCCGCGCTGTTCGGGATGCTGGCGGCGCCCGTGACGACGGCGACCGGGTTCCTCGACTGGTGGGTCCATTACAAGGCGTACATGACGAGCGTGTTCCGGATCAAGATCGCGGGATCGTTCGTGTTGATGGCGCTGGCGGGACCCGCGGTGCTTCTTCGGGCGCTCCACCCCGATGTGGCCGCCCTGCCGCTGGTCGGGCTCGGGTGGGTGTATTTCGGCCTCCTTGCCGCCTGCACCGCGACCTGCGTCGTTCTCGGGTATTACGGAGGGCGACTGGTTTTTCACTGATCGGATGAATGCGGAACGAATACCTGCAAGGGAGGAATCGCCATGGGTTCGCCGGAAATGGTCTCCATCGTGCACCGCGCCATCGACCGGGAGAGGGACGCGATTAATACCTATCTCGGGCTGGCCAAGATCGTGAAGGACGCCAACGCCAAGAACGTCCTCATCCACCTGGCCTCCGACGAGGTCGGACACATGACCAAGCTGGAGCATCACCTGATCAGCGTCCTCCGCGGCAAGGACTGGGTCCTGCAGCGGGCGGAGGTGGTGGACGCGATGGCGGCCCAGATGACGGAAAGCTCGATCCTGGAGAAGATCAACCCGGAGAACCTCGCGAAGGCCGACACGCTGAAGGTCCTGGAGGTCGCCATCGACCGCGAGGTCGCCGCGAACCGGTTCTACCTCCAGATGGCCGAAGGGGCGAAGACGCCCTCCGCCCGGGAGATGTTCCTCGGATTGGCCAAGGAGGAGGAGCTGCACGCGAAGATCCTGCGGGCCGAGGTCGACTCGATCGGCCAGAACGGCTTCTGGTTCGACATGCAGGAATTCACGATGGAGCAGTAGCGAATCGGATGGACCTGCTTCGGGAGGCGAAACGGAAGCTCGAGGAGGAGGCGCAGCGGATCGAGTACGAGCTGCGCGTCACCTTGCCCCGGGAGATCCACACGGCGCTGGGCCAGGGCGACCTCTCCGAGAACGCGGAGTACGAGGCGGCCAAGGAGCGGCAGTCGACGCTGCACGGGCGCTTCACGCAGATCCAGAAACGGCTGGCCGACCTCTCGCGCATCGACGTCAAGGGGATCCCGAAGGACCGCGCGGGGCTGGGGAGCGAGGTCACCGTCTTCGACCTCGAAAGCGGAGAGGCGGTCACCTACACGCTCGTGATCCCGGAGCTGGCGGACGGGAACCGGTCGTTCGTGTCGATGGCCGCGCCGGTGGGGAAGGCGCTGATGAACCGCCGGGTGGGCGATGCGGTGACGATCACGATCCCCCGCGGCACCCTCGAATACGAGGTCCGGCGGATCGTCACCATGTTCGGCGACGTCCTCGAGTAACCCGTTTCCCGGGCGGCGCTACGCCAGCGCGGGGTAGCGCCGCCGGACCTCCTCCGCCATCCGTTTCACCTCTTCCGACCGGGACCGCGGGCACACCAGCACCGCGTCCCCGCTCCGCACCACCACCACGTCGTCCATCCCGAGCACCGCGACCACGCCGCCGTCCGTTCGGACCAGGGTGTTCCGGCACTCCGCCAGGACCACGTCCCCGAAGGTGACGTTCCCGCCCGTCCCGTCCAGGAATTCGTGCAGGGAGCGCCACGTCCCCAGGTCGCTCCACCCCACGTTCGCCGGCAGCACCAGGATCCCCTGCTCCTTCTCCAGGATCCCGTAGTCGACGGAGACCGACGGCATGCGCCGGTACGCGTCCCGGATCCTCCGGTCGAATCCCCGGGCGTCCCCCTGGAACGCCTTCCGGATCCCGCGGTCGACTTCGGGGAGGAATCGCGCGAGGCGGTCCGCGAAGGTGTCGGCCCGGAAAAGGAACACGCCGCTGTTCCAGTCGAACCGGCCGGAGCGGAGGAACCGCTTCGCCTTGGTGAGATCCGGTTTCTCCGCGAACCGCGCCACCCGGAAGGCTCCCCGGATCCTCCCGGGGAACGGCCTGCCCCGCTCGATGTACCCGTACCCGGTGGCCGGGTGGGTCGGCGGCACTCCGAGGGTGACGATCCGGCCGGTCTCGCGCGCCAGGCGCAGCCCCTTGCGGATCACGGCGCGAAATGCCGGGACGTCCGCGATGGCGTGGTCCGCCGGCGTGGCCAGGATCACCGCGTCGGGGTCCTTGCGGGAGATGCGGGCCGCGGCCAGGGCGATCGCCGGGCCGGTGTTTTTCCCCTCCGGCTCGAGGAGGATGTTCCCCTTCGGGATGCCGAGCGCGGCGGGGGAGAGGTGCGGGGCGTCCTTCCTCCCGGCGACGACCCAGAGCCGATCCGGGGGGACGACGGGCGCCAGGCGGGACAGCGTTTCCCGGATCATCGGTCCGCCGCCGGTCAGGTCCAGGAACTGCTTCGAGCGGAGCGCCCGGCTCTCCGGCCAGAACCGCGTTCCCGATCCACCGGCCATCACGACCGCGTGATCCATCGTCCCACCCCCGCGGGAGATTCTTTACGATAGAATACCCCGGTGCTCGCCAACCTGAAAAAAAGTTTCCTGACCGGCGTGTTCGTCCTTGTTCCGCTCGTCGTGTCGGTGGCGCTGCTCCTGTGGTTCTTCGAGAAGATGGACAATCTCTTCTCCCCCGTCGTCGACGGTTTCGTCCGGGCGGCCGTTCCCGGGACCGACCACATCCCGGGCACGGGGATCCTCGCCGGCCTGGTCATCATCCTGCTGCTCGGATTTCTCGCCCGGAACGTCGTCGGGAAGAGCCTTCTCGACGCCCTCGACCGGCTGATCCAGCGGATTCCCGGATACCGGACCGTCTACTCGACCATCAAGCAGCTCACCAACGCCTTCTCCCCCGAGAGCACGAAATCGTTCAAGGAAGTGCTCCTGGTGGAGTTCCCGGGGAAGGGGTTGTTCGCCCTGGGTTTTCGCACCATGACGGTGGAGGAGGGGGAGCGCCGCCTGGTGGTGGTCTACGTCCCCACGAACAACCTGTACCTCGGAGAGGTGCTCTTCCTGCCGGAGGAGGACGTGGTGCGCCTGGAGATGTCCGTGGAGCAGGCGGTCCGGATCCTGATGTCCGGGGGGATCGCCGCGCCGCAGGAGCTGCGCCGGGCCAGGCCGGCGGGCGGGTGAACTTTTTATCCCGGGGGGCTTGACACGGGAATCCGTAAACCCGTAATCTGTACCGGCCATGAATCGCAGGGAAGCGCACATCGGATCGCCCGGGCTCGCTCTACTCCGCTCCCATAGGAGCCGGACCGCCCGCCTGTAGCGCGTAGCGCACCACATACGACAATATCGGCCGCGGGGACCGGCAGGTTCCCGCGGTTTTATTTTTGGTGGCTCCCGGGGAACCGATCCCCGGGAGCCGTTTTCTTTTCAACCACATGACCGAAGGAGGAGAGAGATGGCGGACAAGGTGTTCATCTTCGACACGACGCTCCGGGACGGGGAGCAGGTCCCGGGGGCGAAACTCGCAAAGGACCAGAAGGTGGAGATCGCGCGGCAGCTGGCGGCGCTCAACGTGGACATGGGTTCCCGGCGTCGTCCCCCGGCGACTTCGAGTCGGTCCAGGCGGTCGCGCGGACGGTCAAGGGTCCGGTGATCACCGGGCTCGCCCGCGCGGTCAAGAAGGACATCGACACGCTGTGGGACGCGGTGAAGGTCGCGAAGCGCCCCCGGATCCACACGTTCCTCGGCACCTCGGACATCCACATCCAGAAGAAGTTCCGCGCCGACCGGGAGAAGATCCTCCAGTGGTGCGTGGACACGGTCAAGTACGCCCGGTCGCTGTGCCGGGACGTGGAGTTCTCCACGGAGGACGCCTCCCGGACCGACTTCGAGTACCTCTGCCGGACGGTCGAGGCGGTCGTGAAAGCCGGTGCGACCACGATCAACATCCCCGACACCGTCGGGTACGCCACCCCGATGGAGATGGCGGACCGTGTGCGGCGGCTGAAGGAGAAGGTCCCCGCGCTCGACCACGCCATCCTCTCGATGCATTGCCACGACGACCTCGGGCTCTCCACGGCGAACACGCTGGCCGGGATCCTCGCCGGCGCGCGGCAGGCGGAGGTGACGGTGAACGGGATCGGCGAGCGGGCCGGGAACGCTTCGCTGGAGGAGGTGGTGCTGGCGATTAAGACCCGCAAGGACGTTTTCGGCGGCCTCGCGACGGGCGTGAACACGAAGGAGATCGCGAAGACGAGCCGGATGGTCTCGAAACTGATGGGCCTCCCCATCCAGCGGAACAAGGCGATCGTCGGGTCCAACGCCTTCGCCCACTCGTCGGGCATCCACCAGGACGGGATCCTCAAGGACCGCTCGACCTACGAGATCATCCGCCCGGAGGACGTCGGCGTCACGGCGCACACCTTCGCGCTGACCGCCCGGTCGGGGCGCGCCGCGCTCAAGCACCACATCGCCGGGATGGGGCACCACCCGACCGATTCGCAGCTCGACGCCGTCTACGACAAGTTCCTGGTGCTGGCGGACAAGAAGAAGGAGGTCATGATCGAGGACCTCGAGATCCTCGTGCAGGACGAGCTGTTCAAGGTGCCGGAGACGTACCGGCTGGTCCACCTCCAGATCCTGTCGGGGACGCAGGCCACGCCGATGGCGGCGCTCAAGGTGCAGCGCGACAGGGAGGTGGTCGAGGAGTCGTCCATCGGGAACGGTCCGATCGACGCGGCGTACAAGTGCATCGACCGGATCGTGGGGCGCAGCTTCCAGCTGATCGACTTCGGTCTGAACGCGGTCACTTCGGGGCAGGACGCGATCGGCGAGGCGCGGGTGCGGATCCGCTCCAACGGGACGATCTTCTCCGGCGGGGCGAGCTCGACCGACATCATCGAGGCGGCGATCAAGGCGTACCTCGCCGCCATCAACCGGTGGGTGGCCGCGGAAGGGAAGACGGGAAAGAAAGGCGCGAAGAAGACGGAGCTCGCGCCGATGCAGTCCCCGTAACCGCGTCGGGGAGGCGGGGACGTCCCGCAACCGGCGGGCGTCCCCGCCGTTTACCGGTACTCCTCCCGCGGAGGGGAGAAGGCGTCGAGCGCCACGGCCCCCCCGGGCCCCGCCTTCGCCGCGTGGGGCACGCCTCCGGGGACGAGGTACAGCTCGTTCCCGGCGAGCTGCCGCGTCTCGCCCGCGATCGTGAACTCCATCGTCCCCGACACCATCATCCCCATCTGCTCGTGCGGGTGGGAGTGGGTCGGCACGACCGCGTCCGGTTCCAGGGTGACCAGGGAGAACATCAGCTTCTCCCCCGACGCGATCCTCGCGGTCACCCCCGGCGCGAGCGTCTTCGGCGCGATTCCTTCCGGTTTCCAGAAACCGTGCATGGAATACCTCCTGGCTAATTCGCGGGATCGGGCAGAACGTACCCCGCGTCCGGGATGACGAGCGGGACGGGCAGCTCGCCCAGAAAACGTTTCGCCGCGCGGATCGCCTCCGCGAGGTTCGTTGCGGGGGCCATCCCCATCGCCTCCACGTCGTCGGGCGAAAGGGAGGAGACGAGGATCACGCGACAGGCGCGGGTCTTGACGAGGAGCGCGTGGGCGGTCTGTCCGTAGATCTGGTAGTTCGCCCGCAGCTCCCTCTCCAGCGCGTCCGGTTCCCGGAAACGGAACCAGGGGAAGAAGTTCGGGGATCCGAATCCGTCCGGACATTCCGCGAGGAGGATCAGTACGCCGCCGGACGATGTCGCGAGGAACGCGTTGTCCAGCGCCTTGTGGGCCTGGATGAGGTTGATGTCCTTCGGGAATCCCCCGGCGGAGGCGATCACCAGGGGGTACCGTTTCTGGACCCGGACCCGGAAATGCCTCGCGTACAGCGCGCACCCTTCCTCGTGCGCCTTCTGCCAGTGCCCGGCGACCAGGTCGAAGAGCCGCTTCCCCGGGGTCAGCAGGGAGTTCACCAGGAAGGCGGGGGAGGCCATCGACACCGCCTCGACCAGGTCCTCGTGCACCGGGTTCCCCGCGAGGACTCCGGGGCGCGCCATGGGGTCCTTGCCCGTGCCGTCGGGACGGAACACGCGGAAATGGGTCTGGTGGGCCGTCCCGCGGCCGGCGCAACCGGGAACGAGCGCCTTGCGTCCGCCGCCGAATCCGGCGAAGTAGTGGAAGGAGATCGTGCCCGTGAGGACGATCCGCTCGTGCTCCATCACGCGCCGGCACACCTGCACCCTCGTCCCGCGGGAGGTTCGCCCCAGCTCCAGGAGCTCCCCCTCCGGGTCGGACTGCTCCACCCTTACCCCCGAGTCGATCTCCGGGCCGATGGCGTCCCGCAACTCCCCGTCCGTCATCGGGCGGTGGGTGCCGCGCGCGACGAAGAGGGTCACACGGTTCCGCGGGACACCGGCGGCGTCGGTCTCGCGGAGGAGGAACGGGAGAAACTTCTCCGTCGCGCTGTACCGGGTGACGTCCGAGATCGGGACGGCCACGCGGTCTCCCTTCCGCACGAGGCGCGACAGCGGCAGCGCTCCGATCGGACGCGCGATCCGGCGCGCGATCTGGGCCTCCTCCGACGGGGGAAGCGGCGGGAGCTTCGCCGCCAGCACGTCGAACCGGCGGAAGACCCCTTCGGGGACCCGTTGCCCCGTAGGCCCGTACCGGAGGATGGCTTTCTCGCGCGACGACACCGAATCTCCCCGCCCGCAGGTGGGGGTCATGGCCGGAACGCTTTCGCCGGCGCGTCCGCGAACCGGACCCGTCGTCCCTGGAGGGTCAGGGGGAGCTCCAGGTGGTTCTCCGCGAGCAGCGCCGCGTCGGAGAGGATTTCCTCCGCGGGGCCGTCGGCGACGATCGCGCCGTCCCGGATCACGAGACAACGGTCGCAGACGTCGAGGATGAGGTCGAGGTCGTGGGAGGCGACGATCTTCGAGTGCGCGAAGCTGTTGAGCAGTCCGATCACGGCGCGCCGTGACCTCGGATCGAGGCTGGCGGCCGGTTCGTCCATGACGAGGATGTCCGGCTCCATCGCGATGACCGTGGCGATCGCCACGGCGCTTTTCTGTCCCCCCGAGAGGTGGTGAGGCGGCTTGTCGACGAGCGCGAGCGCATTCACCCGGTCCAGCGCATCGTGCACACGCTCCCGCACCCGGTCCGCCGGCAGCCCGAGATTCAGCGGGCCGAAGGCCACGTCGTCGAACACGGTCGGCATGAACAGCATGTCGTCCGGGTTCTGGAAGACGACGCCGACCTTGCGTCGGATCTCCGTCCGGGTCTCCTTCCGCAACGGTACGTCGCCGACCGTGACGTCGCCCGACGAGGGAAGGAGGTGCCCGTTCATGTGCAGGAGCAGCGTCGATTTCCCGGCGCCGTTCGCCCCGACGATTCCGACCGCCTCGCCGTGGGTGATCCGGAAGGAAACCCCTTTCAGCGCCTCCGTCCCGTCGGGGTACCGGAAGCGGACGTCCTTGAATTCGAGGAAGTGGTGGCTCATCCGGCGATCCCCTGGACGAATCGCCCGATCGTCTCGGGGACGGATACGACGCGGCACACGGCGAAGAAGGCTCCCGACAGGATCACGAAGGCGGCGTCGGAGGGGCGCCACCGCCCGGGGCGGATCGATGGGACCTCGCCCCGGAAGCCTCGCGCCAGCATGGCCCCGTAGATCCGTTCCGCCCGCTCCACGGTCCGCAGGAAAAGGGTCCCCGCGATCCGGACGAAGACCCGCGGCCCGGTTCCCCGGGCTCCGAACGAGCGCATGTCCCGGGCGCGGACGACGCGGATCGCCTCCTCCATCAGGACGAAGAGATACCGGTACAGGAAGAGGAGCTGGGAGACGAAGAGCTCCGGCACGCCGAGGCGGCGCAAGGCCCGGCAGATGCCGGGGAAGGAAGTCGTCGCGATCAGGAGCAGCGCCGCGCTGATGGTGAGCGAGAACTTCACGAGGATCGAGGCGAAGGAGATCCAGCCCGCGGATACGGATACGCCGGGAGCGATCGCGATCTTCAAGGGATCGAAGAGGGGGTTGAGGATCCCGACGAACACCGCGAACGGGGATACCGCCGCGACCTTCTTCAGGATGAAGCCGGCCGGGATGTCCCCGAGGGCTCCGATCAGCACCGGGAACAGGAAGAACGGAAGGAGCGAAAGGACCTCGTACTTCGGAAAGGAGACGACCACGACCACGAACAGCAGCGTGGCGACCACCTTGGCGCGAGGGTCCAGGCGATGGACGGAGGTGTCCCGATAGGAGAGGCGGTCCAGCCGGCCGATGCCGGAATACGCCGCTTCGAGGCTCATGGGGAAGCGGAACGATTCCTGCGGAACGCACGGATCGCCCACCCGATGCCGAGGGCCGTCGCAAGGACCGTGAGGCCTCCGATCAGGCCGGAGGCCGAGGTGCCCGCGTCGACGGCCGGCCACGCCCGCCCTTCCCCCTTCTTTTCCCTCGATTCGCCCGGGGACGGCTTGAAGCCGTACTCCGGCAGCATGGCGGTTCTCTCCTGCAGGCCGCCGATCGCCGCGGCGATCCCGCGGTCGTGCCGGGGCGGTTCCGCCTTCCCGGCGACCTTCCCGACCGACCATTCGAGTCCGTCGGGGCGAGCCGACGCGAACCACGAAAGCGCCCCCCCCGTGACGAACGCGAGGACGATGAAACCGGTCACGATGTTCCGCAGGGAGATCCCCGGGCCCGGCGGCGTGGCGGCGGCGGATCCTTCCAGGAGCTCCGGCCGGGCCGCGCGGACGAAGTTGACCACGCCCGCCGTGACGAGCCCCTCGACGATCCCGATGGCCAGGTGGATCGGCTGCATCATCAGCAGGAACGTGCCGAACGGGAGTTCGGATTTTCCCGACAGGAGCGTCTGCAGGACGACCGAGAATGCGCCGATCTGGAGCCCCGCGATCCCGCTCGCGAACGACGCGGCGAGGATGCGCCGGGGGCTCCGGCCGCCCCCCGCCAACGGCCTGTAGACGAGAGGGAATACGACGAAGCAGGGGTAGACCCCGAGGTTCCAGATGTTGCACCCGAGGGCGAGCAGCCCCCCGTCGGCGAAGAAGAGCGCCTGGACCGTCAATACCGAGGCCATGACCAGGAAGGCGGCGTGCGGTCCGAGAAGAACCGCCAAAATCATCCCGCCGCCGAGGTGTCCGCTGGACCCGGTTCCGGGGATCGTGAAGTTGATCATCTGGGACGCGAAGATGAAGGCGCCCAGCGCCCCCATCAGGGGGATCTTCCGATCGTCGAACCGGTCGGAAAGGGTTTTCGACGCGTAGCCGATCGCGCCGACCGCGCCGGCCCAGAACGTGCCGCCGACCGCGGGAGAAAGCAACGCGTCCGCCATGTGCATGCCGCACCTCCCCCAGGAGATGGTAACACGAAAAATAATCCCGTGTTACCGAGGGGGGCGAAATATCGGGAGGGGGAATCCGGTGCGGCGCGCTACCCGAGGGCCTTCCCCTCGGAGGTCGCGGAGAACGTGCCGTGCTGGACGCCCCGCGTTCCGATCAGGCGGTCGGAGATGCTCTTCAGGAGGGAGGCTTTTCCCCGAAGCACGAGGACCTCGAGGCAATGATGCGGGTCCAGGTGGATGTGGAGGGTGGAGACGATCGCCTGGTAGTGGGCGTGCTGAAGTTCGGTCAGTCGTTCCTCCAGCTCCCGGGTTTCATGGTCGTACACCAGCGTGAGCGTACCGACCGCATCGACGTCTCCGAGCTCCCACTGTTCGCGCACGAGGCTGTCCCGGATCAGGTCGCGGATCGCCTCGGACCGGTTGGCGTACCCTTTGCCGCCGATCAGCCGGTCGAACTTCGCCAGCAGCCGTTCGTCGAGGGAAACGCCGAATCGCGTGACGCGGGGCACGCGGCGTCCTCACTTCCCCAGCTTTTCGGGGATGGGAAACTCCCGCCCGCAGTGGGGGCAGATCACGGTGTCGCCGGGGCTCCACGGCTTCGCCGCCTTCGTGGAGGCGCACGCCGGGAGGATCAGGGACAAGAGGAGCAGCAGCGGGAATACGGTGCGGGATCTCATCGGGACGCCTCCTTGGGGGGCCGTCGGGTCATCTTATTCGTGGATCTTCCCGGGGTTTCGCGCGACCCGCATATTATAATCGCCGGGACGACGAGTCCTAAGGGAAAAGGGAGGGAGCGATGGATAACGGGAGACTGCTGGCGTTCGCGGAAGATCTGGCTCGCGGGGCCGGGGAGATCCTTCGCAGGAACTACGGCCGCCGGCAGACGATCCATTACAAGGGGGAAATCAACCTGGTCACGGAGGTGGACCGCGAGTCGGAGGCGTACATCCTGGGGCGGATCCGGGAGACGTATCCCGACCACGGGGTGCTGTCCGAGGAGAGTCCGGAGCTTTCCTCTCCGTCGCCGTATCGCTGGATCGTCGATCCGGTCGACGGGACCACGAATTACGCGCACGGGTACCCGTGCTTCTGCGTCTCGGTGGCCGTCGAGCGGGAGGGCGCGGTGGTCGCCGGGGCGGTCTTCGATCCGCTCCTGGCGGAGTCGTTCACGGCGGCCGCCGGTTCCGGGGCGTGGCGGAACGGGGAGCGGATCTCCGTTTCCGATACGTCGGATCTTCGCAAGTCGCTCCTCGCCACCGGGTTCGCCTACGACGTGAAGGAGTCGTCGGACAACAACTTCGACTACTTCCGGGCGTTCGTCCTCACGGGGCAGGCGATCCGCAGGGACGGGTCGGCGGCGCTGGATCTGTGCTACCTGGCGTGCGGGCGGTTCGACGGTTTCTGGGAGCTGAAGCTCAAACCGTGGGATACTGCGGCGGGGCTGCTGATCCTTCACGAGGCGGGCGGGATGTCGTCGCGCCTCGACGGCGGCCCGTACGACATCCACCAGCCGGACCTGCTGGCGTCGAACGGACGGATCCACCAGCGGATGGTCGAGGTGCTTCGGAGCGCGAAACGGTAGGCCAGGGCGGCCCCGAAGGGCCGCCCCGATCCGGCAGACCCTACTTCTTCACCGCCTCGAGCATGACCAGGCCGAACTTGTCGTGCTGGAACGGGTGAACGGCCGGGTACTTCGAGAAGAGCCACCCGTGGAAGATCTCCTTGCCGCCCTGGAACACCTCTATCTGGACGGCCGGGTTCTCCAGGTTGTTCGAACCGGAGGTGATCTGGTCCGCCGCCATCGTGAAGTGCGGGAGGAACTCGCCCACCTTCAGCGTCAGGTCGGAGTCGGGAACCTTGAACTCGGACCGCAGCGGCACGGTGAACTGTTTCTTGCTCTTCTTCTCCTTGAACTCGATCTCCACCTTCACGGCTTTCCATGCGCCCTTCACCGCGTCGGGGACCACGATCTTCTTCTCCACGGCGGGCGCTCCCGGATCGCCGTGCGGCGCGCCGCCGGGCATCCCGGGCTGGCCGGGCGCGCCCTGGGGCGGCATGGGCGGCGGAGGCGGCTCCTTCTTCTTGCACCCCGTGCCGGCGAGGACGACCATCAGGAGAACGGCTACCATCACGCTGAGCTTCTTCATTCGTTCGTTCCTCCTCGTTCTTCTTTGCG
>JACRNP010000165.1 GCA_016234845.1 Deltaproteobacteria bacterium
CGTGGGGGACGCGTACCTCGCCCGCGTGTACGAGGAGGCGCGGCGGAAGGTGGGGGCGGAGAAGCACGAGGGGACGGTGCGCGACCAGCTCGCCGCGCTGACCGACATCTACACCGTGCTGAACAACCGGGCGCAGGCCGCCCGCTCGGAAACGCTCGAGATGATCATCATCCTGCTGATCGCGATCGAAATCGTCATGGGACTGCTGCGGCGGTAGCCCACAAGGCCGCATGATCCATGGAGCGTACGGAGCGGGAGGGTCCCCTGAGCGGAGCCGCCAGCGCGGAAACGGCGAACTCGCCCGGAGACGGGGAGGAGTGTTTCAGTTCATCCATCCGGCGTGGCACCGAGAGCGTCGATGCGCCGCGCCGGCAAGGCGCGCGACTGAGGCGTACTGCAAGTACGGCGCAAGGAGCGCAACGCAGCCGGAGCGGATGCAGCGGCGCTCGAATGCAGGCGGATGGATGAATTGAAGCACTGGGCGGTGGATGCCCCAATACGAGCTTCGCGCCGCTGGGGTACCCCCGCTGTAGGAGGAACGGGGGGCACGAACGGGGAGCCCCCCTGCGAGGTAGCGTCTTCACGGCGTGCTTCGGCAAGAAAGCGGACGGAGGGACGGGAGATTGAACGGATCGCCGTGGGAAGCGGCGCTGGCGGCGCTGGAGTGGGGGAAGATCACGGCGCGGCTTTCGGGCCACGCGTCGTCGGAGCCGGGGCGCGTGCTGTGTTCGTCTCTGACGCCGGGGACCGACCTCGACGCCATCCGCGCCTCCCTCGAGGAGAACCGGGACGGCCGCAGGATGCTGCTGCAGGACGGGCCGCTCCCGCTGGACGGGGTGAAGGAGGTCGCGGAGGAGGTCGCGAAGGCGGCCAAGGGCGCCTCGCTCTCCCCCCTGGAGCTGCTGTCGGTCGGCTCGACGGCCCGGACCGGCGAGCGGGCCCGCAGGTTCTTCGACGACCGGCGGGGGAAATACCCGCGCCTGGCGCACCACGCCCGCGCGATCCCGCCGCTGCGGGAGATCGCCGAGGAGATCGCGATGAAGATCGACTCCGAGGGGAACGTCCCCGACCGGGCGTCGCCCGCGCTGGGGACGCTGCGGCGGAACCTGGCATCGGTCCGGGTCCGCCTGCAGGAGACCGCGGACCGGATCGTCTCGTCCCCGAGATACTCCCGCCACGTCCAGGAGTCGTACGCCACCGTCCGGTCGGGGCGGGTCGTGATCCCCTTCAAGGCCGCCTCGAAGGGGCTGTTCCAGGGGATCGTCCACGACAGTTCCCAGAGCGGCCAGACCGTCTTCTTCGAGCCGGAGGAGCTGGTTCACCTGAACAACGAGGCGAGGATGGCCGAGCTCGAGGTGGAACGCGAGGTGGCCCGGATCCTGGCGGAGCTCTCCTCGCACGTCGCGCGGAGGTCGGACGAACTCCTGCTCGCCCTCTCCCTCCTCGCGCGGCTCGACTTCATCCAGGCGCGCGCCTTGCTTGCCGACGAGCTGTCGGGCGCGGAACCGTCCGTCAACGCCTCGGGGGAGGTGAGGCTCCCGTCCGCCCGCCACCCGCTGCTGGTCTTGAGCGGCCGCCCCGTGGTCCCCAACGACCTTTCGGTCGGTCGGCCGTACCTGTGCCTCGTGCTCACCGGCCCCAACGCCGGCGGGAAGACGGTCGCCCTCAAGACGCTGGGGATCCTCACGGTGATGGCGATGGCGGGGCTGTCGATCCCGGCCTCTCCGGACGCGACCGTCTCCACGTTCGGCAGCGTCTTCGTCGCCGTGGGGGACGAGCAGAGCGTCGAGCGGGACCTGTCGACCTACTCCGCGCACATCCGCAGGCTGAACGAGATCCTTCGGGGGGCGGACAGGGGATCGCTCGTCCTCCTGGACGAGGTCGTCTCGGGGACCGACCCGCGGGAGGGAGCGGCGATCGCGCGCGCCTTCCTCGAGACGCTGGCCGACCGCGAGGTCCGCGTCGTGGCGACCACCCACTTCGAGGAGCTGAAGGGGATCGCCTTCACCGACCGACGGTTCGAGAACGGGTCGATGGCGTTCGACGGGGATCACCTGCGCCCGACGTACCGGCTCTCGCTGGGCGTCCCCGGGCGGTCGATGGGGATGGAGATCGCCCGGTCCCTGGGATTCCCCGGCGAGGTCCTCGCCCGGGCGGCCGGGTATCTTTCCGGCCCGGGGCCGGACCTCACGGAAGTCATCGACCGGCTGGAGCGGGAACGGGAGCGCCTGCGCGCCGAGACCGCGGAGATGGCGACGAGGCGGAAGGAGGCCGAGGAGGTCCGTCGGAAACTCGAGGCGGACCGGGAGAAGGTGCGGTCCGAGGAGTCCCGCGTGGTGTCGCAGGCGCGCCAGCGGATGCGGGAGGAGGTCCGGAAGGCGGAAGGGGAACTCGCGCGGATCATGGAGGAGATGCGGAAGGACCGGAGAATCGACACGGTACGGAAGGCGACGACGGTCCTGAACGAGTGGAAGGAGAAGGCACGGATCGCGGAGGAGGACCCGGCGGTCCGCACGATGGTCAGCCGCTCCGCGCCGGCGGATCCGGGCGCCACCCTCCATCCGGGACAGAAAGTGTTCGTCGCGTCGCTGGCGAAGGAGGCGGAGGTGGCGTCGCCGTCGGGGCCCGACGACCGGGAGGTGGAGGTGGCCGCCGGGGGGATGAAGCTGCGCGTCCCGCGGGAGCAGGTCCGCGTGTTTCCGTCGGCCGGGGGATCCCGCGAGCGGCGCGGAGGCGGAGGCTCCCGGTCGACGGAGGCTTCACCGGCGGCGGTTCACATCCAGACGCCGGAGAACACCCTCGACCTGCGGGGAATGTACGTGGACGACGCGCTTCCCGAGATCGACGCCTTTCTGGACCGGCTCTCCCTGGCCCAGGCCCCGCACGCGTTCCTGATCCACGGGCACGGGACCGGCGCGTTGAAGGCCGGCGTGCGCCGGCACCTCGCGAAGTCGCCGTACGCGAAACGCTCCCTCCCCGCCCCGCGGGAGCAGGGCGGCGACGGCGTCACGATCGTCCTGCTCTGTTAAAAACGGGGACGTTCACGGAAGGATTTCCAGGCGTCGCGGACGAGCGCCGGGGACCGGAACAGCTCGTATCCGGTGAGGGCCAGGGCGCGGATCCCCTCCATCAACCCCTCGATGCCCGACGGCATGGTCGTCGCCTCCGCGAAAGGCCGGGTGTGGATCTGCACGCGCTCCCCGGAGGCGATGGGTACGTTCGGCTGGAGCGTCGGGACGACCTGCGAGACGTTGCCGATGTCGGACGACCCCCGGTTCCGATCCGTGGGCGCGCCGCTCTCCCGGAGCTTCAACGCCGAAAGGGCCCGCCGGTACGAGGCGGCGAGCACGGGGTTCACTCTCATCGGGGAGAGCGTATACGGCCCCTCCTCCACCGTGAGGCGGCACCGCGACGCGGTCGCCGCCCCCGCGGCGCACGCCTTCACGCGTTCCACCGCGTCGCGCAGCTCCCCTTCCTCCTCGCCCCGCACGTAGAAATACGCCTTCGCCCGCTCCGGAATGATGTTTGGGGCCTGCCCCCCTTCCGTGATGATCCCGTGGACGCGGACCGTGTCCGGCAACTGCTGCCGCAGCGCCGAAACGCCGTGGAACAGGAGCAGGACGCCGTCCAGGGCGTTGATCCCGTGCTCGGGGTACGCCGCCGCGTGGGACGCGCGGCCGTGGTAGGTGAAGCGCAGCTTGTGAAGCGCGAGGTACCCTTTCGCGACGTGCCTCCGGGAGGACGGGTGGACCATCATCGCGGCGTCGATTCCCCGGAAGATCCCTTCCTCCACCATCCGCGCCTTCCCGTACCCCGTCTCCTCGGCGGGGGTCCCCAGCGCGATCACCTTCCCCGACCGGAACACTCCCCTTCCGGATTCCGCGAGGACGGCGGCGGCGCACGCCGACGCCACTCCGACGATGTTGTGTCCGCACGCGTGGCCAAGGGACGGCAACGCGTCCATCTCGCAGAGAAAGGCGACGGCCGGTTTCCCCCTTCCGAAAACGTACTCCGCCCGGAAGGCGGTCTCCATCCCCGCGACGCCCCGCCGGACGCGAAATCCTTTCGACAGGAGGAAATCGCACAGCGTCCCGGAGGTCCGGATCTCCGCAAGGGGCGGTTCGGCGTACGACGTGATGTCCCGAAGCATCCGGACGGCTTGAGGGGACAGCGCCTCGGCGATCGACAGCACTTTTTTTCGCGCACGGTCCATGGGTCGTGATCGGCTCCGCGGTTGCGGACGTATATCCTACCACGTCCCTAATTGGCGAAATAATTTCTCCTTTTCGTCTCCCCCACCGACTCGAATCGAGGCGGGCCGCGGGGAAAACATTGGTACATCCAAGGAAATCGAAAGTGTGGACACCGGGGAACGGTTATTGCTTGATGGTTGCCATGCGGAATCTTCTCCGGACGTGGCTGTTCCCGCCGGTTTCCATCGCGAAGGAAGTGACGGTGGAGGGGACGTCGTTCGCCCTGAAAACGGGGTATACGGTGACCTGTACCGTCAACTTCTTCCGGGTGCCCGTATACGTCCCGATGTGCAGGAGCTACGTCGTGGAATACTCGGTGAGCCGGAACGGGGAGTACGAGGCGTTTCTGATGAAGGAGAGCGGGCGCATCGGCGTACGGAGCCGCATCGACTCGCGTCTCCGGTTCCCGGTGTGCTGGCTTCCGCGGGGGTTCGTGGGAAAGACCCTCGACCGTCACATCCTGAGGATCGACCGGACGCGGGTGAGGATCCGAACGGGGGTGGGCGTCCGTCGGCACGCGGTCTGAAGATACTTGCCTTTTCGTCCCCCATCTTCTATCTTGCTCCTTCCGTTGCGATCGAAGCGCGACGGCCGCTCGAGAACCCGCCGGAACCGGAGGGGAGTCGACTCCCATCATCCCATGACGCGCTGGAAATCGTTCACCGTGGAGGCTCGCCGGGAGGCGATCGACGCCGTCACCCATTTCCTCTCGACCCACGGGTCGCTCGGGATGGCGTACGACGAGCAGCTGATCGGGGCCGCCGGCGACCCGGCCGACCCGGTCCCGCCGCCGCCGAGCGTCACCCGCCTCACCGCCTACTTCCCGTGGGACACCGACCTGTGGGGGCTGAAGCAGGCGTTCCTCGATTTCGTGCCCGTGCTGTCGGAGTCGTTCGGACCCGGCCCGGAGTCGTTCGTAGACGCCGCCGAGATCACCGACTCGGGTTGGGCGGAGAAGTGGAAGGAGCATTTCCACCACCGGAAGATCGGGCGGCGCATCGTGATCAAGCCGTCGTGGGAGGAGTACGCCGCGGGGGAGGGCGAGGTGGTGCTCACCGTCGACCCGGGGCAGGCGTTCGGAACAGGTACGCACGAGACCACCCGGATGTGCCTTCGGTTCGTCGAGGACGCGTTCGACATCGCCCCCCCTCCCCGCTCCGCCCTGGACGTCGGCACGGGAACCGGGATCCTCGGGATCGCCGCGGCGCGGTTGGGCGCGGAGCGGGTGCTGGCGGTCGACACGGACCCGGTGGCGGTGGCGGTGGCGGAAAAGAACGCGGCCCTGAACGGGGTGGAGCCCGTCTTCCGTTCGGAAGGAACCTCCCTCTCCGCGATCGACGGCCGGTTCGACCTGGTCCTCGCCAATCTCATCGCGGAGATCCTCGTCGACGTCGCCTCCCACCTCGTGGCCCGGTGCGCCACCGGGGGGCACCTCGTCCTGTCCGGGATCCTGGTCGAAAAGAGCGGGTGGGTCGCGGCCGAATTCGAACGGAACGGCACGGCCCTGGTCCGCGAGTCGACGGACGGCCAATGGTCCGCCCTGCTGCTTCGGCGCATCGCGTAGGGCCGGGGAACGACGAATGCCGACATTCCTCGTCGAGCGGAGGAAGATTTCCGGCGACACCGCCGTTTTGGAGGGGACCGAGGCGGGGCACATGCTCCGCTCGCTCCGCCTGTCCGTAGGGGACGGCTTCCACGCCTTCGACGAGGACGGGAACCGGTACCGCATGCGGATCCTCGAGGCCACGTCGCGCTCCCTCCGGGCCGAGATCCTCGAGACGCTCCCGCCGGAACCGCCGCCCGCCGTGGCCGTCACGCTGCTCGTGGGGCTGCCGAAGGCGGACAAGATGGACTTCATCCTCGAGAAGGCGACGGAGCTCGGGGCGTCCCGGGTCGTCCCCTTCCGGTCGTCCCGGACGATCCCGCGGGTCGATCCGTCGGACGCCGGGAAGCGGCTCTTCCGCTGGGAACGTGTCGCGCTGGCGGCGGCGAAGCAGTGCGGATCCGGGAGGGTGCCGGAGGTGACGGGGATCGTTCCGTTCGCCGATGCGCTCCGGATCGCCTCCGGGCACGACGGGCGGATCGTCTTCTACGAAGGCGAGGGGACGTTCTCCTTGAAGCGCGTCCTGTCCGGGATGCCGGACGGGAAGAGCGTCGCGCTCGTGGTGGGACCGGAGGGCGGCTTCTCCGCGGACGAGGTGCGGGAGGCGGTGGCGGCCGGCTGCCGCTGCGCGGGGCTCGGAAGCCGGATCCTGAGGGTCGAGACCGCGGCCCTCGCCGTGCTGGCGATGGTGATGTACCATTTCGGGAAGGAGTCGCCCTGACCGGGATGGACCGAAACGGACATTCGCCGGCGCACCCGCCGTACGCCGGGTTCTGGTCGCGCGCCGCGGCGCGGGTCATCGACCTGGTCCTGATCATCGCCGTGTTCAACGTGATCTACCTGATCGACCGGCTCGGCGCCGACTCGGGGCTGTGGACCGGTAGCGGTCTCGGGGAGGGCGAGACCGGCGGATTCTCGATGGCGAACGTGCTGCGAGGCGTCTTCTTCCTGTCGTTCCCGATCTTCTACTACGTCGACCTGCACGGCACCTGCGGACAGACGTTCGGCAAGATGGCGATGAAGATCAAGGTCGTGAACGAGGACGGAACCCCGCTCGACGCCCGGAAGGCGTTCCTCCGGTGGCTCGGCTACTTCCTGTGCGACCTCACCTTCTACATCGGATACGTCTGGGCGGCGTTCGACTCCCGCAAGCAGGGGTTGCACGACAAGGTGTGCAAGACGCTCGTCGTGCGCACCGACGTTCCGCTCCCAGCTGCGCCACGGGCGCCTCTCCCGGTTCCCGGAGGCGGACCGCACGCCCCTTCCGCACCCGACCTTCCTCCGCCCGGAGATGCCTCCGCCGCTTGACACCCGGAGGACGCGGTCGCTATAATCCGTCTTTCGTTCGGGTGGCCCTTTAGCTCAGATGGTAGAGCAGAGGACTGAAAATCCTCGTGTCCCCAGTTCAATTCTGGGAGGGGCCACCATCGCGGATCCCGAGGACCCGGCCGATTCGGCCGGGTCCTTTTTTTCGTAGGGGAGAGAGGCCCGCGGCGTGCCGGGGGGAGGGGGCCCCGGCACGCGGGTTTCCTTGTTTCAGCGGGCCGACCAGCTCGGGAGGAACGCGGAGGGCGGATACGACCGTTTTTTGAAATTCCCGATTACGGAAATTTCCGTCCTACCCGCCCATTCCTCCCGAATTCCACTTCAAGCCGGTTCAACAGCAATCCCCGTGCCCGATGAGAAGCGGGGAACCTTCCTTTCCCGGGCGGTGTCGTTCAATGACAAGGAGCGGATCGAATGGCGGCGATCGACTATTCGTCTGATCGATGAAAAGGAATGGACCCGGCGGACATCCAAAGTAACAACGGCGGAGGGAGGCAACCATGGCTAGACACAGACGGATCATAAAAGGCGTCGTCACTTTCTTCCTTTACCTGTCGATCTACACGTACATGTGCATCGGCGGGGTCGGCATGGCCCTCCAGATGGCCTCTCCGATGGCCGTCACCACGATGCCCATATGGCATTCGGCGGCGTACGGCGCCGTTTCGGTCGCCTGCATCAACGGAGTGTATTTCCTCGGAGGAAAGCTCGACCGGATCCTCGCGGCGGAGGAGCGGACGCGGGAAGCCAGGGCGGAACTTCTGGCGGCATGGAGAAGGTAGCCGCGCGGATCGGCACGATCGGGGGACGCCTGCGGGAAACGGTTTCGGCATCCCTTCGGCGGCGAATGGCGTTTTCGTAATCGAATTACGCTCCTCGCTCCGGTAACCCGTTGATATCGTTGAGCCTGCCGTATTTCCGTCGTGGCCTTTCATTTGCAGGAAAACAGGTCGTAAGCAGAAGACCCTTTGGAAGAGAGGCCGGCGATGTCGAGGCGATCCATCGGACGAAATGCCCTTCCCGGGATCCTCATCGCGGCCGTTTGCGTCTGCCTCATGCCCGGAATTTCGAATGCGGCGGAACCCGACCGGGTGATCCCCATCGTCCGGGGCGGTCCCGGCGTCGACGTCCAGGTGGAGATCGGAAGCGACGGATCCCGGCAGACCGCAACCCCGTGCGTCACCGTCGCGCGGCCCGTCGCCGAGGAGTCCGAATCCCCCTGCTCGATCGGGACGCTGCGCAGGCGCGCCGCGCAGGCGAAGGTGTCCCGGCCCGCCGTCGCGATACCCGAGGAGATCACGGCCCGCGACGCGAAGCGCGCCTTCAAGGCCATCCGCGCCGCATGGAAGGGAAAACAGGCGCTCCGGACGGTGGAACCGGCCGCCGGTCGGGATTCGGTGCGCGTCGCTTCGCAGCGGTAGGGTCGTTCGGCGGAACCCCGCTACCGGTACTTCTTCCTCCGGAACAGGTCGTTCTTGATCGACACGACGCGGTCGATGAACAGGATGCCGTCCAGGTGGTCCATCTCGTGCTGGATCGCGACCGCCTCGAACCCCAGCGACTCGATGATCCTGCGATTGCCGTTCCGGTCGAGAGAGTCCACCAGTACCCACTGGGCCCGTTGGACGTTGGCGGTGTAATCGGGGAGGCTCATGCACCCCTCCCGGACGACCTGCTTCCCTCCCATGGCCAGGATCTCCGGGTTCACCAGGACGAGCAGCCCGTGATTCTGCTCCTGGCTCCCGCGCCGGTGGCCGGACACGTCCACGATGACGATCCGCGACAGCATCCCGACCTGGGGAGCGGCGATGCCCACGCCTCCGGGCGACTGCCGCATCGTCTCGAGCAGGTCGTCGATGAACGCGGACACCTCCGCCGTCACTCCCTCGACGGGGGCGGCTTTCTCCTTCAGGACGGGGTCGGGAAAAACTCGGATGGGGAGAACGGCCATGGGTGTTCCCGGCGACCTAAAGCTCCAGCGATTCGATGGGGCGAACGGAGATCGAGACGGACAGCTCCTTCCGGATCCGGTCGAACTCGCGCTCGAGCTCCTTCATGTCCACTTCCTCGGGGATGTCCACCTCCAGGACCATCACGTACACCGGCCGGTCCTTGGCTCCAACGACCTGGGTGTTGAGGTCGGTTACGTTGACCTTCTGGGCGGCCAGCTGGCGCGCCACCGAGTAGACGATGCCGGGGCGGTCCGCGCCGTACACCGAGATGATGTGGGGACGCCCGGTGAATCCCTTCTCCCGGGTCACCTCCTCGTCCTTCAGCTTGTGCAGGGAGATCGTGAGCCCCATGACCTTCCGCACCGGCTCGAAGGAGGGATCGATATCCGCCACGGAGGCGAACCTCGGGTGCGCGATCACCAGGATCATCGCGAACTGCCCGGAGAGGATCGTGCAGGTGGAGTCCTCGATGTTGCAGCCGAGCTCGAAGAGCACGCGGCTGACCTCCGCGACGATGCCCGGCCGGTCCCTGCCCACCACGCTTAAAGAGAAATGACCCATTCCACGTCCCCCCTTCCCGGGAAGGATGAACTATCGGAAATCATACCACGCCCCGCCCGGAGCCCCGGAGGGGGCAAGGGGAGCGGTCAGCGCGCGTGCGGGGAAAACAGGGCGGCCGCGTCCAGCACCCGGATCCGCTTCCCCTGGACGTCGATCCGCCGCTCGTCCTGCAGCTTCTTGAGCGTGCGGGAGAACGTCTCGGGAACGGTGCCGAGACGGGACGCGAGGACGTTCTTGCTGACCGGCAGATCCAGGACCGCGCCGTCCCGATGGGGGATCCCGCGGCTCCGCATCTCCTCCGAAAGGTAGAAGACCAGGCGGGCCTCCACGTCCTTCAACGAAAGGCTCTCCACGAGGTCGGTCATCCTCTTGAGCCAGCGGGAGAGGGATCCGAGCATCCGGATCGACACCTTGGGATGCCGCTCGAGGAG
>JACRNP010000166.1 GCA_016234845.1 Deltaproteobacteria bacterium
GGGGCGATCCGGACCACCGTCCGCTCGGGCTTCACCTCCCGGCTGGCGAGCTTGTACGGCTTGAGGATCGGGACGACGCGCTCGACCCCGGGGAGCGACTCGAGGGCCTGGAGGACGAACTTGCCGCGCTCGTCGCCCACGGCCCCGATGACGGTCCGCTCCTTGCCGTAGATCGGGTGGGACCGGTACCCGAGCTCCTTGATCCTGGCGATGACGGCCCGGATTTCCTTCGGGGCCGCACCTTGCCCCATGACGATGATCATGAATTTCTCCCGTGGGTGTGACGTATGTTTATCTGCAGGGGATACCCTATTATATTGGATTCCGCCCCTTTCTTTCCAGTTGGGGCGGCGGTATCCTCGAATTCGTCCCCGAAAACCGGGACCCAGGGAGGAGATCACACATGAGAAAGCTTTCGGCGCTGTTCCTGGCGGTGGCAATGGCGGCGGTCACGGTGGCGGTCGTCCCGGCCGCGGGGCTCGCGGCGGAGTACGACCGGTACGAGCGGGGGTCCCGCGGCGACTACGCGCCTCCTCCCCCGCCCCCGCGCCGCGGGGCGGATGTTCCCCCGCCCCGGCACGCGCAGCACGGCCAGCCGTACTTCTTCGCCCACATCGGGGTGTTCGAGCCCAACGACGACCTCGACGGGCTCCGGGGTTACGATTCCGGCGGCCATTTCGACGTGGGGATCGGGTCCCGGGTGTCGCCGGTCTTCGCGGTCGAAGGGACGTTCGGCGCGTACGCCGCGGAACGGGGGGCGGACGAGGCGTCCGTGGTCCCGCTGACGATCGGCGGACGGCTGATCATCCCGCACCCGTTCATCGAGCCGTACGTCGGCGGCGGGATCGGCCTCTACTTCGCCTCCCTGAAGGAAGCGCCCCGGACCGGCTTCAGCGGGATCGACGAATCCGAGACCGACATCGGCGGTTACCTCTCCGCCGGCGCGGACCTGTGGCTGAACCCGCGGGCGGCGCTCAACTTCGAGGGGAGATACCACTTCGTGGAGCCGACGTTCACCTCCAACGCCGGGACCTCGTTCGACGTGAACATGGGCGGGTGGACGGTCAACCTCGGCGTCCGGCTGGCGTTCTGAGGCGGCGCGGAACGGGCGAAAAGCCCCGGGTCCTCCTTCTCGGGGGGTCCGGGGCGTACTCCCTCCCTTCCGGGGTCCTCGGGGAGCGGCTCTCCTCCCGGCGCGTGCGCACCCCGTACGGCTTCTCGAACCCGGTCCACCTCTTCGACCGGGGAGGGTTCCGCTACTGCTTCCTCTCCCGCCACGGCGAGCGCGCCTACGATACGACCGCGCCGTACGTGAACTACCGGGCGAACGTGTACGCCGCGAAGCTGCTGGGCGTCGAGCGGATCTTCGCGTGGACCGGGCCCGGCGCGGTCTCCCGGAGCTACCGCCCGGGCGACCTGGTCCTCCCGGACGACCTGCTCGACTTCACCCGGAACCGCCCGTCCACCTTCTTCGAGGGGAAGGGGATCGGCTTCATCCGCCAGTTCCCGGTGTTCTGTGAGACGCTGAGGAATGCACTGCGCGACGCAGCGGACGGGGGCGAAGCAGGGCGTTTCCATTTCGGCGGCACCTACGCCTGCACCGAGGGGCCGCGCCTCGAGACCCCGGCGGAGATCCGGTTCCTGGCCCGCGCGGGGGCGGACCTCGTCGGGATGACGCTGTGCCCCGAGGCGTTTCTCGCCAGGGAGCTCGAGATCTGCTACGCGCCCGTGGCGTACGTGACGAACTACGCGGAAGGGGTGAGGCGCCTGCCGTACCGCCGCGGGGCCCTGTTCGAAGGGATGCTCCCGCCCTCCGGCGCGAGGTCGGTGGAAGCGGCGAAGAACGCGATCCCCGGGATCGCGCTGGCCGCCGCGGAATCGGTCGCGGGGGCGGAAAGGGATTGCCCCTGCGCGGTTTCGATGGAAAGATACAGGAAGAAGGGCGCGATCGGCCCCGATTTCCGCGAATGGGCGGCTCCGCCCCGGGGGGGGAAGCGTTGAAGTTCACCGACGAACAGATCCGGCGCGCCTGCGGGTCGATCCTCTCCCGGTGGAAGGCGAAGGGGCTGGTCCGGCCGAAGGGGGCGGACGAGGCGATCCTCGCCCGGATGGCCGCCGAGATCCGGAAGGACATCCAGCGGGAGGAGGAGCTCGACCGGGAGGCGGACGCGCTCCTCGAACAGCACCTGAAGAAGATCGACCACACCCAGGCCAACACCCGCGTCCTTTTCCAGAAGATCAAGGAGCGGCTCGCCCGGGACCGTGGGATCGTCCTGTAACCCGTAGCCGGAGGGAGCCGTTGCGACTCACCGAGGCCCGCATCTCCCACCTGTCCCACCTGGTGCGCAACGCGCTCCACAAGGGAGGGCTGGCCGATTTTCCCGACGAACCGGCGGCGCACCGCGAGGCCAAGGCGGTGCTTTCGTCGTACGCCAGGATGGAGGAGGAGGCCGACGCCTACGCCCGCGAAAGGATCTCGCGGCTGTCCCGCCGCGTTCTCGAAGGAGGGCGCGAATGGGAAATCCTCCACCGGAAATATTTCGAGGAGGAGATGGCCCGGAAGAAGTTGTAAAACGGACCGCACCGCCCCCCGACCGGAAGGAAATATCCGTTAACATAGCGGTTTTCTTCGTTCCGCAGGTTTTTTCCGTACCCCCCTTGACATCCGTTTCGCCCCCCCTGTATATTGCCTGTTAGCACTCCATGCTAACGAGTGCTAACAGCCGGAAGGCATTCCAGACACTTCGGGTAGAAGGAGGAGGCAGCATGAAAGTCAAGCCGTTGCAGGACAGGGTTCTGATCAAGCGGGTGGAGGAAGAGGCCAAGACCAAGGGCGGGATCATCATCCCCGACTCCGCCAAGGAGAAGCCGCAGGAGGGGCTGGTCGTCGCGGTGGGCCCGGGCAAGGTGACCGACAACGGGACCCGGGTGGCCCCCGAGGTGAAGGCGGGCGACCGCATCCTGTTCGGCAAGTATTCCGGAACCGAGATCAAGGTGGACGGCGTGGAGCACCTGATCCTGCGCGAGGACGACATCCTCGCGATCTTCACGAAGTAGCATCCCCCACATCCCAAGAGCGAATCGACAAGGAGGAAGGTACCGATGGCGAAAGTTCTGAAATTCAGCGAGGAGGCCCGCGGCAAGATCAAGGTGGGCGTCGACGCACTGGCCGACGCGGTCAAGGTGACCCTCGGCCCCCGGGGCCGCAACGTGATCATCGAGAAGTCCTTCGGCTCCCCCCTGGTCACCAAGGACGGCGTCACGGTGGCCAAGGAAGTGGAGCTCCCGGACAAGTTCGAGAACATGGGCGCGCAGATGGTGAAGGAGGTCGCCTCCAAGACGAGCGACGTGGCGGGGGACGGCACCACCACCGCCACCGTGCTGGCCCAGAAGATCTACCAGGAAGGCTCCAAGCTGGTCGCGGCCGGCTACAACCCGATGGATCTCAAGCGCGGGATCGACAAGGCGGTCGAGTCGGTCGCGGCGGAGCTGAAGAAGATGTCCAAGGCGACGAAGGACCCCAAGGAGATCGCCCAGGTCGGCACCATCTCGGCGAACAACGACGAGACGATCGGGAACATCATCTCCGAGGCGATGTCGAAGGTCGGCAAGGAAGGCGTCATCACGGTCGAGGAGGCCAAGGGGATGGAGACCACCCTCGAGATCGTCGAGGGGATGCAGTTCGACCGCGGCTACCTCTCCCCGTACTTCGTCACGGACCCCGAGCGGATGGAAGTCATCCTCGAGGACCCGTACATCCTCATCCACGAGAAGAAGATCTCCAACATGAAGGACCTGCTCCCGCTGCTGGAGCAGATCGCCCGCAGCGGCAAGCCGCTGCTGATCGTCGCCGAGGAGGTCGAGGGCGAGGCGCTGGCGACCCTCGTCGTGAACAAGCTCCGCGGCACGCTGAACGCCTCCGCCGTCAAGGCCCCCGGCTTCGGGGACCGGCGCAAGGCGATGCTCGAGGACATCGCGATCCTCACCGGCGGCAAGGCGATCGCCGAGGAGATGGGGATCAAGCTCGAGGCGGTGACCCTGGCCGACCTGGGCCGCGCCAAGCGCGTGGTCATCGACAAGGACAACACCACCGTCATCGACGGCGCCGGAAAGAAGGCCGATATCGAGGGCCGGGTGAAGCAGATCCGGGCGCAGGTCGAGGAGACCACGTCCGACTACGACAAGGAAAAGCTCCAGGAGCGGCTGGCCAAGCTGGTCGGCGGCGTGGCCGTGATCAACGTCGGCGCGGCCACCGAGACGGAGATGAAGGAGAAGAAGGCGCGCGTCGAGGACGCCCTCCACGCGACCCGCGCGGCGGTCGAGGAAGGGATCGTGGCCGGCGGCGGGGTGGCGTACATCCGCGCCGCTTCCGCCCTGGACGGCCTCAAGCTGGAGCACGACCAGCAGGCGGGCGCGGACATCGTCCGCAAGGCGCTCATCGAGCCCGCCAAGCAGATCGCGATCAACGCCGGCCAGGACGGCGGCGTCATCGTCGACAAGATCCGGAGCGGGAAGGGGAACTACGGCTACAACGCGGGCACCGAGGTGTTCGAGGACCTGATGAAGGGCGGAATCCTCGATCCGACCAAGGTGACCCGGGTGGCGCTGCAGAACGCCGCGTCCGTGGCGGGCCTCATGATCACCACGGAGTGCGCCATCGCCGAGAAGCCCGAGGAGAAGAAGGAGATGCCGCCGATGCCCCCGGGCGGCGGCGGAATGTACTAAAATATCCTGCATGCGGGAGCGCTCCCCGGGCCCCTGCGGCCCGGGGAGCTTTTTTGCATGGAGCGCAAAGCGACACGTTTGGAGGAATGGAAGCGCCATGCCCATCTACGAATACAAATGCCGGAAGTGCGAGGCGGTCGCGGAGCGGATCGAGGGGATCCACGACGGCCCGATGCGGAAGTGCCCGTCGTGCGGGGGGAAGGTCGACCGGATGATCTCCCCCGGGGCGTTCCACCTGAAGGGAAGCGGCTGGTACGCGACCGATTACGGCAGCAAGAACCACGGCAACGGGAACGGAAAAGCGAAGAAGCCCCCCGGGGAGGCGTCCTGCCCCGCGTCGACCGGTTCGGAGCCGGCCCCCGCGTGCGCGGGGTGTCCGAAGCTCGACTGAAAGGCCCCGCCCGGTGCCCGCGAGGCTGATCGACGGGAAGGCGATCGCCGCGATCGTCCGCTCCGAGGTGAAGGGGAAGGTCGCGGAGTTCACCGCGCGCACCGGCGTGCGTCCCGGCCTGACCGTCGTCCTCGTCGGGGAGGACCCGGCGTCCCAGGTCTACGTCCGCAACAAGGGGAAGGCGTCGGCGGAGGCGGGGTTCGACTCCCGCCAGATCGACCTGCCCGCGTCCACCCCGGAAAAGGAGCTCCTCGACCTCGTCGCGCGCCTGAACGCCGACGACGCGGTCCACGGGATCCTCGTCCAGCTCCCGCTGCCATCGCACATCGACGAGAAGAAGGTCATCGAGGCGGTCTCGCCGGAGAAGGACGTGGACGGGTTCCACCCGATCAACGCCGGCCGTCTCTTCACCGGGGGGACCTCCTTTCTCCCGTGCACGCCGTACGGGATCCTCCGGATGCTCGACCACGAGAAGGTGGAGCTTAAAGGGCTGCACGCCGTGGTGGTCGGCCGCAGCAACATCGTCGGCAAGCCCGCCGCGATGCTCCTCCTCTCGCGCCACGCCACCGTGACGATCTGCCACTCCCGCACGCGGGACCTCCCGTCGGTCGTCCGCACGGGGGACGTCGTGGTGGCCGCGGTGGGCAGGGCGGAGATGATCCGGGGCTCCTGGATCAAGCCGGGGGCGGTCGTCATCGACGTCGGGATGAACCGGAACGCCGCGGGGAAGCTGTGCGGCGACGTGGCGTTCGACGAGGCGAGGGAGGCGGCCGGCGCGATCACCCCGGTGCCCGGCGGCGTCGGACCGATGACCATCGCGATGCTCCTCCAGAACACCTACGAGGCGGCCCTCCGCCGGACCCCCGAAAGGCGGGCGTGAACCCGCCCGAGGACCGCAGGTACTCCCGGTCCCACGTCTGGGCGGCGCGCGGCGCGCAGGGCGACGTCCGGTCGGGGCTGACCCATCTCCCCGGCCTGTTCCTCGGCGACTTGGTGTCCGCCGAGCTTCCGCCGCCTTCGACGGAAGTGGCCGCGGGGGAGCCGATCGGCCTGGTGGAGTCGTCCTCGACCGTCTTCGAGCTCCTGTCCCCCGTCACGGGAACCGTGGTCGAAACCAATCCCGACATCGAGACCGCGCCGCAGAAGGTGACGAAGGACCCGTACGGATCCGGGTGGCTCCTGACGATCCGGCCCTCCGATCCACGGGAGCTCGACGACCTCCTCTCCGCGGGCGACTACCGGCGGTTCACCGGGGAGGACTAACGCAGCCGCAGCGCCCCGCCGTGGACGTAGACGAAGCGGCCGCGGATCTGCAGGTGGGGGATGTCGTAGTTCGCGGGGATCGGGTCGAACGGCGCGGCCTTGCGGATGGAGCGGATCGCCTCGTCGTCGAGGATCCGGCTTCCCGAGGATCCCCGCCGTCGCGGCTTCGTACGGGTATTGCCACACCAGCTCGATCTTCCGCTTGATCGACGCGAAGTAGGAGATGTACTGCACCTCCGGCGCGTTGAGCGGCGTCAGCCGGAAACCTCCTCCGCCCTCCTCCGTGACCCCCTCTTTCCCGATCGTCTTCCCCCCGGTGCCCACGGCGCTTCCCGAGGTTCCTTCCTGTCCGCGGCCCCCGGAAGGCTCCTCCCGCGCCATCACCATCTTCCCGAGCGACGGGGTGAGGTCCCGGAGCGACCGGGACCCCTCGGGCGCGGGCGCGCGTTTCGCGGAGGCGGCGGGCCGCGCGGGCGGCGCGGAGGGCGGCGCGGAAGGCGGCGCCGGCGGGGCCTCCTTCGCGGCGGGCGCCGGGAACGACTTCTCGGGGGGGAGGTCCGGCTTCACGGGGAGGTCCGGCACCCGCCCCTCCATCGGCTGCCGCTCCGGCGCCTCCCTCCGTCGCTCCGGCCGCGGCGCGGGCGCGGGACGGGGGCGGCTCCCCTCCAGGATTCCCGGCCGCGGAGGAAGGAAGTCGGTCGACCTCGGGATGTCCGCGAGGTCGATCACCATCACCTCCTCGGGACGGGGGGCCGCGGCGGGCAGAAGGTACGCGAGCCACAGGACGAGGAGGTGCAGGAGCACGGAGGCGACCGTGCAGAAGAGGAACAGCCGGCGGGATGGCATGGCGTATAATTATAGCAACCTATGATTCCGATCCGCGATACGATCCCGTCCTCGCGCGTCCCCGTCGTCAACTACGCCCTGATCGCCGTCAACGTGGCCGCGTTTCTCTACCAGGTCGCGCTGGGAGAGGATCTCTTTCCCTTCGTGCAGAGGCACGCGGTCGTTCCGGCGCGGTTCGTCGTGGACGTGTTCCTGTCCCCGCGGGAGATGTTCACGCCGCTGACCGCGATGTTCCTCCACGGCGGCTGGATGCACATGCTGGGGAACATGCTCTACCTGTACATCTTCGGCGACAACGTGGAGGACACCCTCGGCCACGGAGGGTATCTCCTCTTCTACCTCGCGTGCGGCCTGGTCTCGTTCGGGGTGCAGATCCTCTTCCAGCCGGCCTCCGCAGTCCCCAACCTCGGTGCGTCCGGCGCGATCGCCGGCGTCCTCGGCGCCTACTTCCTGCTCTTCCCGCGCGCGCGCGTGGTCACGCTCCTGCCGCTGTTCGTCATCTTCACCGTGGTGGAGATCCCCGCCGTGGTCTTCCTCGGGCTCTGGTTCCTGCTCCAGTTCCTGAGCGGCGCGGCGTCGCTCGGGCGCGCGACCCTGTCCGGCGGCGTCGCGTGGTGGGCGCACGTCGGAGGGTTCGTCGCGGGGATGGTCTTCCTCAAGACGTTCATCGGGCGGGGCGGGAAGGGCCGCGCGGCAACGGTTTGAACATCCCGGATCGTCCGTTTAGTTCTTGACACCGGCGCTTCTTTCGGGGTTAATGAATCCAACTTGAACACGCTCTGTACCGGCGTTATTCCCGGGATCCGGGGAGTGCAAAAAATCTTTTCTAGGAGGTTCGGCAGATGACGAAGGCGGAACTGGTCGAAGCTGTTCGCGCGGACGCGGGGATCGGGAAAGGACAGGCGGAGGCGGCCGTCGAGGCGTTCCTCGGCGCGGTCACCAAGAGCCTCAAGAAGGGGGAGAAGCTCACCCTCACCGGCTTCGGGACGTTCAGCGTCAGCAACCGGAAGGCCCGCACGGGGCGCAATCCCCAGACCGGCGAAACCATCAAGATCAAGGCGGCCAAGGTTCCCAAGTTCAGCGCGGGAAAGGCCCTCAAGGAAGCGGTTGGCGGGAAGAAGAAGTAACGCGCCACAGCGATTGCGGTTCCGTTTCAGCCTCGCGCCCCGGCCGACCACGCAACGGCCGGGGCGTTTTATTGTGGAGGGGGAGCCATGTTCTCGAAGATCCTGTTGCCCTCCGACTTCTCCGAGTGCTCCGCCGAGGCGGCCCGCGCGGCGCGCCGGCTGGCGGAGCATTTCGGGTCCCGCCTGACCGTGCTGCACGTCCTCGACGAACCGGCCGCGTTCGACCCGATGTTCCGCGGCGAGGTGCCGGTGGAGCTGCTCCGCGGCCGGATGGAGCAGTACGCCCGGGAGGGGATGGAGCGGTTCGTGGACACCCATTTCCGGGGGATCCCGGACGTCGCGACCTTGACCGCCTCCGGCGTTCCGTACCGGGAGATCATCAAGACGGCGCGGGAGACGGGGGCGGGGCTGATCGTCATCGGCACGCACGGCCGCACCGGCGTCGAGCACGTGATCTTCGGCAGCACGGCGGAGAAGGTGATCCGCATGGCGCCGTGTCCCGTGCTGTCGGTCCGCCAGGGCGACCGGGAGTTCGTCCACCCGTGATTCCGCCCCACCATACTTCGCGCAGGAGGAGCGCAGCATGACGATGATCATCGATGTGCACGGAAGGCAGGTCCTCGATTCCCGCGGGAATCCCACGGTCGAGGTCGAGGTGCTGCTGGAGTCCGGGGCGGAGGGGCGCGCCATCGTTCCCTCGGGAGCGTCCACGGGGACCCGCGAGGCGGTCGAGCTGCGGGACGGCGACCCGAAGCGGTATATGGGAAAGAGCGTGGAGAAGGCGGTCCGCAACGTGAACCAGGTGATCGCGCCGAAGGTCCTGGGCTTCGACGCCGTGGACCAGGCGCTGGTCGACCGGACGCTGATCGACCTGGACGGCACGGAGAACAAGGGGAAGCTCGGCGCCAACGCGATCCTCGGCGTTTCGATGGCGGTCGCCCGCGCGGCGGCCGACGCGTGCGGCCTTCCGCTGTACCGGTACCTCGGCGGGGTCGGCGGATGCACCCTGCCGGTCCCGATGATGAACATCCTGAACGGCGGCTCCCACGCGGACAACAACGTCGACATCCAGGAGTTCATGGCGATGCCCGTGGGGGCGAAGAGCTTCTCCGGCGCGCTGCGGATGGGGGCGGAGACGTTCCACAACCTGAAGAAGGTCCTGAAAGGCAGGGGGCTGAACACGAACGTCGGCGACGAGGGGGGCTTCGCGCCGCTGCTCCGTTCGAACGCCGAGGCGATCGAGGTCATCCTCGAGGCGGTGACGAAGGCCGGGTACTCGCCGGGGAAGGACATCTGCATCGCCCTCGACGCGGCCGCCTCGGAGTTCGGGGAAAAGGGGAAGTACGTCTTCCGGAAGTCGGACGGGTCGAAGCGCGACGCGGCGCAGATGGTGAGGTTCTACGAGGACCTCTGCCGCCAGTACCCGATCATCTCCATCGAGGACGGCTTCTCGGAGGACGACTGGGCCGGGTGGAAGATGTTCACCGACGCGATGGGGAAGAAGATCCAGATCGTCGGGGACGACGTCTTCGTCACGAACCCGAAGATCCTCCGGAAGGGGATCGAAAAGGGCGTGGCCAATTCGATCCTCATCAAGCTGAACCAGGTCGGGACGGTGACCGAGACGGTCGAGGCGATCGAGACGGCCAAGCGCGCCGGGTGGACCGCCGTCGTATCGCACCGGTCCGGGGAGACGGAGGACACCACGATCGCGGACCTGGTCGTGGGGCTCTCCACCGGGCAGATCAAGACCGGATCCGCGTCGCGGACCGACCGGGTCGCCAAGTACAACCAGCTGCTGCGGATCGAGGAGGAGCTGGGGCCGGTGGCCCGCTTCGACGGGAGGGGAGTGTTCTATAATATCTGAAATGGAAAGACGGTTCGTCGCACTCGTCATCATGGACGGATGGGGCCACCGCGAGGAGACGGAAGGGAACGCGGTGGCCCTCGCCGACACCCCTTTCTTCGAGGCATCTGAACCTCGGGGCGGGCCGGGTGGTGTACCAGGATCTCGTCCGCATCACGAAATCCATCCAGACGGGCGATTTCTTCCGCAACCGGATTCTGCGCGTCGCGATGGACGCGGCCGGGAGCAAGGGCGGGGCGTTGCACCTGGTCGGGCTCCTGTCCGACGGGGGGGTGCACTCGCTGCACACCCACCTGTACGCGTTGCTGCGGATGGCGAAGGAACGGGGCGTGGGGAAGGTTTTCGTGCACCCGCTCTTCGACGGCCGGGACACGCCGCCGAAGAGCGGGATCGACCATCTCCGGGCGCTGCAGGCCGAGATCGCCGCGGTCGGGACGGGAGAGGTCGCCACCGTCATCGGGCGGTACTACGCGATGGACCGGGACAACCGGTGGGACCGCGTCGAGCGGGCGTACAAGGCGATGGTGCGGGGGGAGGGGAGGACGTTCGCCGACCCGGTCGCCGCCGTCGAGGCGTCCTACGCCGACGGGAAGACCGACGAGTTCATCGAGCCCGCGGTGATCGTCCGGGGCGGCGCGCCCGTGGGGCGGATCGCGCCGGGGGACGCGGTCATCTTCTTCAACTTCCGGGCGGACCGCGCGCGGGAGATCACCCGCGCGCTTACGCGGGAGGCGTTCGACGCCTTCCCGCGGCCGGAGCGCCTCTCCCTCCATTACGCCTGCATGACGACGTACGACGAATCGTTCGGGCTCCCCGCCGCGTTCCCCCCCCAGACGATGGACCGCATCCTCGCCGGGGTCCTGGCGGGGGCGGGATTGCGGAACCTTCGGATCGCGGAGACGGAGAAGTACGCGCACGTGACGTACTTCTTCAACGGCGGGGAGGAGAAGGTGTTCCCCGGGGAGTCCCGGATCCTGGTCCCGTCCCCGTCGGTCCCCACCTACGACCGGAAGCCGGAGATGAGCGCGTACGAAGTGGCGGAGCGCGCGGTGGCGGAGATCGGCTCCCGGAAGCACGACCTGATGATCCTCAACTTCGCCAACGGCGACATGGTCGGGCACACGGGGATCCTTCCGGCGGCGATCCAGGCGGTCGAGGCGGTCGACCGGAACCTGCAGCGGGTCGTCGAGAAGGTGTGGGAGATCGGCGGGGTCGCGCTGGTGACCGCGGACCACGGGAACGCGGAGCAGATGATCGACCCGGACACCGGCGGCCCCCACACGGCCCACACCACGAACCTCGTCCCCATGGTCCTGGCCGACCCGGGAGCGGCCGGGGTCCGCCTCCGGCCCGACCGCGCGCTGGAGGACGTCGCCCCCACGATCCTGAACCTCCTGTCCGTTCCGGTTCCCCCGGAGATGACCGGCACCGACCTGAGGGAGGTGTAATTGCCGCCCCGCGAACCGCGCCAGTCGGTCCTGGTCTTGAGCAACGACCCGTCGGTGCGGGACATGCTCGCGAACCTCCTCGCGGACGAAGGGTACCGCGTGGCCCTCGCCGGGTCCGGGACGGAGGCGCTCAAGATCGCGGCCAACTCGGTCCAGGACTTCGCCCTCGTGGAGCTGTTCCTGCCGGACTACTCCGGGGTGGAGTTCAAGCGCCGCCTCTCGCGCGTCTCCCCGAAGACCCGCGTGGTCGTGGTGTCCTCGTTCACGACGATCCGCAGCTCCGACGACGTCCTCCGGTTCGGCTCCTCCGACTTCATCCTCGACCAGCGGGAGATCCTCGAGCTGCTCCGCGCGGCGGGGGAGGCGCGCACCGCCGCCGTCCCCGCGCCTCCGGACGACCAGCGGTTCGAGCGGCTGAAGAAGTGCCTGATCGAGACGGTCGACGTGATGGTCGGGCTGCTCGAGGTGAACGACCCGTTCTTCGGCGGAAACTCCCACATCACGATGGAGTACGCCCGCTCGATCGCCGAGGAGATGAAGCTCGACCCCGAGACGATCGACGAGATCGTGGTCGGGTCGCTCCTCCACGACATCGGCAGGGTCGGGATCAAGAGCGACATCCTCGTCGGGAAGCGGGAGATCTCCGAATCCGAGTACAAGACGGTCCGTTCCCACTGCGAGAACGGCGCGAAGATCATCGAGGCGGTCGACTTCCCGTGGAAGGTCAAGCCGATCATCATCCACCACCACGAGCGGTACGACGGCAAGGGGTACCCCAGCGGCCTCAAGGGGCGCGAGATCCCCATCGGCGCGAGGATCCTGGCGGTGGTCGACGCGTTCGCGGCGATGACGGCCCACCGGCCGTACCGCAGCCGCAGCCTCACCAAGGACGAGGCGATCCAGGAGCTCCACAAGAACGTGGGGACCCAGTTCGACCCCGAGGTGGTGGAGATGTTCACCTCCGTGGTCGACCGGAAATTCTTCTTCCGCGGGATGGGCCCCAAGCCCCGCATCCTGATGGTGGACGACGAGGTCGACTACCTCACCCTCCTGAAGCTCAAGCTCGTGAACGAGGGGTTCGACGTGACCGCGGTCGACAGCGCCGAGGAGGGGCTGGCGGCGATCGAGAAGGACCCTCCGGACCTGATCGTGGCCGACGTCCTGATGCCGGGGATCGACGGGCTCGAGATGTTCCGCAGGATCCGCGCCTCGGAAGCGGCCTGGGCCGAGACTCCCCTGGTGTTCATCAGCGGGAAGGACGATCCGCAGACCAAGGTGGACGCCCTCCACCTCGGGGCCGAGGATTTTCTCGTGAAACCGGTGGACCTCAAGGTGCTGGCCGCCCGGATCCGCAACATCATCCGCCGCGACGCCAAGTGGCGCAAGGGAGGGGCGGGGTCCGCCCCGGCGTCGGGGGTGGTGGGGGACCTGAAGAACCTGAGCGTCCCCGACATCGTGCAGACCCTTCACCTGGGCCTGAAGACCGCGTGCGTGAGCGTGAAGGGAAAGTCGGGCGAAGGCAGGATATACTTCGAGAACGGGCGGATCCGCCACTCGGAGCTGGGGAACCTTTCCGGGGAGGCGGCGTTCTACGAGATGCTGCGGTGGCAGGAGGGGCCGTTCGTCATCGCGCACGGCCAGACGACCAAGCTCCGGACGATCGAGATGGACGAGATGCAGCTCATGATGGAGGGGCTGCGGCGTCTCGACGAGGAGAAGAAGGAAGAACCGGCGGGATGACGATGTTCCGGAAAGACCGGAGAAAGAGGGAGCGGTACAATCCAGTGGCCACCGTTGTGTTCACCGTCCGTAGCGGCAAGGATCCCAGCAAGGTCTCATCCCCCGTGACCGGGACCGTCCGGGACTTCTCCCCGTCGGGGATGTCCGTCATCACCCCCCGGATCGCCCCGGACGGCATCCACATCATGTACGACACCCTGATGACCTTCCGGAACCGGGTCGACGCGACGATCCTGCCGGAAGGGAGGCCCCCGATCCGCGTGCAGGGGATCGTGGCCTGGTTCCGCGGCGCGGACACCCCCCCGGGGTTCTACATCTTCGGTATGCAATTCGACCAGGAAGCCCCCGCCATCGAGGAGCTGCGGCTCTCCGGGCGGGCCGGCCACGAGCCGACCACCGATCGTTGATCCGGTAGCCGGAATCGACTAAACTATAAAGTTTCCGCGCCGTTCCCGGGTGCGAGAGTGGCGGAATGGCAGACGCGCCGGATTTAGGATCCGGTGGGCAACCGTGAGGGTTCAAGTCCCTCCTCTCGCACCAGGAAAAGCCGCGGGACCCCTATTAACCGACAGGAGCGCATCGAGGCGATGAAAACCAGCGTGGACGTGGTGTCCGGAGTCGAACGGAAGATCAACGTGGAGATCCCCGCGGACGAGGTGTCCCGCCGGGTCGAGGAGGAGTTCGTCGAGCTCCGGAAGGTGGTCCCCCTCAAGGGGTTCCGCAAGGGAAAGGCGCCGCTGGACATGGTGAAGCGCCTCTTCCGGGAATCGGTCGAGGCGGAGGTGTCGGAGCGGCTGATGAAGGAAGCGCTCGCCGACGTGGTGAAGGAGAAGGAGCTGAAGGTCCTCTCGATGGGGGGAGTGGACGGGGCGAAGCTGGTCCCGGGCCGCGACTTCGTCTTCTCCGCGACCGTCGAGGTGATCCCGGAGGTCACGGCCGCGTCGTACAAGGGGATCCCCGTGACGCGGGAGAAGGTGGAAATATCCGAAGGGGACGTGGACGCGGCGGTGGAGCGGCTCCGGGAGTCGCTCGCGCAGTTCCACGCGATCGAGGGCCGGGGGGCGGCCGAGGGGGACCTCGCGGAGTTCTCGTTCACCGCGACGTCCGGCGGCGTCCGGGTCGACGGGAACGAGTCGGCGTCGGTCGTCCTCTCCGGCGGCGTCCCGTTCGGGGCGGATTTCGAGCGGGCGATGCTGGGGGTCGTCCCGGGGGATTCCCGGTCGTTCGAGGTCGCCTACCCGGCGGAGCATTCCAACCCGAAGCTCGCCGGGAAGAAGGTGGTGTTCGATGTCCGGGTCGCCGGCGTCAAGGAGAAGAGGCTCCCCGCGCTGGACGAGGAGTTCGCGAAGAATTTCGGGGACGTGTCCGGCCTGGACGACCTGAAGAACAGGATGCGCGACCGGCTGCGGGCCGAGGCGGAGGAGCGCTCGAGGCAGCGGGCGGAGGAGGATCTCCGGAAGGGGCTGGTCGAGCGGAACGCCTTCGACGTCCCCGCCACCCTGGTGAAGCGCCAGACGATGGCGATGATGCAGGACACCTTCCAGCGGCTCGCCTCCCAGGGACTGGACCTGAAGAAAATGAACCTGGACGTCGATAAGATGTCGGAGCGGTTCGCCCCCAACGCGGAGCGGATGGTCCGGGTGAGCCTGCTGATCGACGCGATCGCGAAGGCGGAAGGGATGGACGTCCCCTTCTCCGAGATCGACGCGGAGATGAAGGCGATGGCGGAGGGGGGCGGGATGGAGTACGAGAAGGTCCGCGAGCTGTACGGTTCCGAGGAGCGGCTCGACTCCCTGCGGGACCGGCTCCTGGAGCGGAAAGTGATGGCGTTCCTGCTTTCGAACGCCGATTCGAAGGAGGTCGCCCCCGAATGAACCTGGTTCCCATCGTCGTCGAGCAGACCAGCCGCGGCGAACGTTCCTACGACATCTACTCCCGGCTCCTGAAGGACCGGATCGTCTTCATCGGGAGCCCGGTCGACGACGACATCGCCAACCTGGTGATCGCCCAGCTCCTCTTCCTCGAGGCGGAGGATCCGGACAAGGACATCAACATCTACATCAACTCCCCCGGCGGGGTCGTGACCGCGGGGATGGCGATCTACGACACGATGCAGTTCATCAAGCCCCCGGTGGCGACGGTCTGCCTCGGGCAGGCGGCGTCGATGGCGGCGGTCCTCCTGGCCGGCGGCGCGGCGGGGAAGCGGACGGCGCTGCCCAACGCCCGGATCCTGATCCACCAGCCGATGGGCGGGACGCGGGGACAGGCCACCGACATCAAGATCCAGGCCGAGGAGATCCTCCGGATGCGGGAGCACCTGAACATGATCCTGTCGAAGCACACGGGACAGCCGCTGGACCGGATCTCCAACGATACCGAGAGGGATTACTACATGTCCTCGGAGCAGGCGAAGGCGTATGGTATAATCGATCAGGTGGTCGCCAAGCGCAGCGCTGCTCCCAAACCGCTGGTCGACTGACGGAGGCCCCCTTGACCCGCAAATTCAACGACAAGGCGAACCTGCTGGTCTGCTCCTTCTGCGGGAAGGCGCAGAACGAGGTGCGCAAGCTCATCGCAGGACCCACGGTGTACATCTGCGACGAGTGCGTCGAGCTGTGCAACGACATCATCTCCGAAGAGTACGAGGTCGACGGCAGTCTCGAGGAAAAGCGCCGCCGCCTCCCCAAGCCCGCGGAAATCAAGAAGACGCTCGACGAATACGTGATCGGCCAGGAGCGGGCCAAGAAGATCCTCTCCGTCGCCGTCTACAACCACTACAAGCGGATCGAGGCGAAGGGGACCGACGGCGTCGAGCTGCAGAAGTCGAACATCCTCCTGCTGGGGCCCACCGGCAGCGGGAAGACCCTGCTGGCCCAGACGCTGGCGCGCATCCTGAACGTCCCGTTCACCATCGCCGACGCGACCACGCTCACCGAGGCGGGGTACGTGGGCGAGGACGTCGAGAACATCATCCTGTCGCTGCTGCAGACCGCCGACTACGACGTGGAGAAGGCGCAGCGGGGGATCGTCTACATCGACGAGATCGACAAGATCGCCCGCAAGTCCGAGAACCCGTCCATCACGCGCGACGTGTCTGGCGAAGGGGTGCAGCAGGCGCTCCTCAAGATCCTGGAGGGGACCGTCGCCAACGTCCCCCCCAAGGGGGGGCGCAAGCACCCGCAGCAGGAGTTCATCAAGGTCGACACGACGAACATCCTGTTCATCTGCGGCGGCGCCTTCGTCGGGCTCGAGGCGATCGTCGAGCGGCGCACGGCGAAGAAGACCATGGGATTCGCGGCCGACATCGTCTCGCGGACCGAGCGCAACCTCGGGAAGCTCCTCGAGCTCAGCCAGCCCGAGGACCTCATCCGGTTCGGCCTGATCCCCGAATTCGTGGGCCGTCTGCCGGTCCTGGCCACCCTCCACGAGCTGTCCGAGGACGCCCTGGTGCAGATCCTCACGCGGCCGAAGAACGCGCTGGTCCGCCAGTACCAGCGGCTGTTCGACTTCGAGAACGTGAAGCTCGAATTCACCGAAGGCGCGCTGCGCTCGATCGCCCTGCAGGCCATCGAGCGGAAGGCGGGGGCCCGGGGGCTGCGGTCCATCCTCGAGCACATCATGCTCGACGTCATGTACGAGATCCCGTCCCAGAGCAACATCAAGAAGTGCATCGTCACCGAGGACGTCGTCCTGGGGAAGGTGCCGCCGGAGATCGTGCAGGGGAAAAAGGCGGAATTGGCCTGACGTGGCCTGATGGACGACCGTAAAAAGATCCTTCCGCTCCTGCCGCTGCGGGACATCGTCGTCTTCCCGCACATGGTGGTCCCCCTCTTCGTCGGGCGGGACAAGTCCATCGCCGCGCTCGAGGCCGCGCTCTCCTTCGACCGGCTCATCTTCCTCTCCTCACAGATCGACCCGTCCACGAACGAGCCGGCCGAGGACGAGATCCACCGGATCGGGACGGTCAGCCACGTCATCCAGCGCCTGAGGCTCCCCGACGGCACCGTGAAGGTGCTGGTCGAGGGGCGCCAGCGGGCGAGGATCCTCCACTACCTCCCCAACGACCGGTACTTCCAGGTCAGCATCGAGGAGACGGTGTCCGCGCCGTTCGACGGCCCCGGGGCGGAGGC
>JACRNP010000167.1 GCA_016234845.1 Deltaproteobacteria bacterium
CTCCCCGCAGTTCAGACACCTCCACGCGTAGAACAGATCCAGCATGTCCTGGAACCGTTCGAACACCATCGCGCCGTTGCAGCGGGGACACCGCACCCTCTTGTCGGTCATGGACGCTCTCCCCTCCTTCTCACCGTACGATGCAGGGGGGGCGGGGCGGTTTCACCGGGCTCCGGCGTGCGGGGGGAAACCCCGGACATATTCGTTGCGGATACGTTGCGCCCCTTTATTGTATGATTGATGGCGCCGGACGGATCGATTGCCCTGGAGGAACGGTTGGCGGGAGTGAAAAAACGGCTGGGTGAACTGCTCGTCGAGACGGGTCTTCTCACCGAGGAGATGATCACCCGGGCGCTGTCCGAACAGCGGTCCAAGCACGGGAAGCTCGGGGAGGTGATCGTCTCCCTGGGGCTGGCCTCGGAGTACGAGATCGCCCAGGCGCTGTCGCTCCAGCTGGGGATCTCCCAGATCGACATGAAGAACACGCCGGTCGAGCCCCAGGCGATCGAGCTGATCGGGGAGAAGGTCGCCCGCAAGCACCTGATCGTCCCCATCTCCATCGACCACAAGGAACTCCACATCGCGATGGCGGACCCGCTGAGCTTCGAGGCGTTCGAGGACGTCCGCCAGCACTACCATCTCGGCTCCTCGCTCAGCACCATCGTCAAGGACATCGTGGAGGAGCGGCTGGTCGAGGTGGTGCACGAGGCCCAGGACCTGGAGGGGAAGGACCTCGAGGACCTTCGGAAGAAGAGCGAGGCGGCCCCGGTCATCCGGATGGTGAACCTGATCGTCGCCGAGGCGGTCGACCAGGGCGCCTCCGACATCCACGTCGAGCCGACGAAGACCGCGCTCCAGATCCGCAACCGGGTGGACGGCCTCATGCGCAAGTCGATGGACCTGCCGAAGTGGGTCCAGGGGGCGGTCATCTCGCGGGTGAAGATCATGGCGAAGATGGACATCGCCGAGAAGCGGCTTCCGCAGGACGGCCGGATCGGCGTCCGCGTCGGCGGACGCAGCCTCGACCTCCGGGTTTCGACCATCCCGGCCAACTACGGCGAGAAGGTGGTCATCCGGATCCTCGACTCCGCCAACGCCAACATCACGCTGGACGCCATGGGGCTGGCGCCCGCGGAGCTCTCGAAGATGGAGGACATCATCTCCCGCCCCCAGGGGATCATCCTGATCACGGGGCCCACGGGCTCGGGGAAGACGACCACCCTCTACGGCATCCTGAACAAGATCAAGTCGGTCGAGGAGAACATCACCACGATCGAGGACCCGATCGAGTACGAGCTGTCGGGGATCAACCAGATCGCGGTGCAGGAGAAGATCGGCCTCAACTTCGCGACGATGCTCCGGTCGATCCTGCGGCAGGACCCCGACATCATCATGGTGGGGGAGATGCGCGACCTGGACACCGCCTCCATCGCGGTCCAGGCGGCCTTGACCGGGCACCTGGTCCTCTCCACGATCCACACGAACAACTGCGTCGCCACGGTGACCCGCCTCCGCAACCTGGGGGTAGCCCAGCGTTCCCGTCTACCGCGGCGAGGGGTGCCCGGCGTGCGGCGGCACCGGGTACAAGGGGCGCACCGGGATCTTCGAGATCCTGGTGTTCTCCGGCCCCGTCCGGGACCTGATCGCCGGCAACGCCACCGAGAACGAGCTCCGCCAGGCGGCGATCTCCCGGGGGATGGTCACGCTGGGCCACAACGCGCTCGACAAGGTGGTCGCTGGCGTGACCACCGTGGACGAGGTGTACCGCGTCATCGAGACCGACGCGGACTTCGCGTCGGCCTGCCCGCAGTGCGCGACCCCGCTGGAGTCCGAGTTCGTGATGTGTCCGGCGTGCGGCTACTCCGTCGTCTCCACCTGCCCCGGCTGCAGGAAGACCCTCTCCCAGGAGTGGAAGTTCTGCCCCTACTGCCGCCACAACCTGCTGAAGCCGGAGTCCCGGCGCACGTTCGCGTAACCGCTCAGGGGGACACTCTTCGTTTTTGGTTCACCATCGGGACGGGGGAAGAGTGGTCCCCGCCAGCGCCGACTTCAGACGAAATGGCACGCAGCGAATCTCCCCGGGCCGACCTCCCGCAGGAGGGGGGACGCGTCCGCGCACTCCCTGCGCGCCATGAAGCAGCGCGTGCGGAAACGGCAACCCGGCGGCGGCGCCACGGGGCTGGGGATCTCCCCCGACAGGACGATCCGCTCCCGCGCGGCGTCGCCCAGCATCGGGACGGCGGACAGCAGGCTGCGGGTGTACGGGTGCAGCGGCTCCCGGAACAGCTCCGCCGCGGGCCCCAACTCCATGATCTTCCCCAGGTACATCACCGCGACCGTCTCGCTCACGTGGCGGATCACCCGCAGGTCGTGGGAGACGAACAGGTACGCCATCCCGAACTCTTCCTGAAGGTCCTGCATCAGGTTCAGGATCTGCGCCTGGACCGAGACGTCGAGGGCGGACACCGGCTCGTCGGCCACCACGAGCTTGGGGGACAGCGCGATCGCCCGCGCGATGCCGATCCGCTGGCGCTGCCCTCCCGAGAATTCGTGCGGGTACTTCTCTCCCGCCTCCGCGGTCAACCCGACCCGCACCAGCAGCCGGGAGGCGCGCTCCCGGAGATCCGCCCCTTTCGCGACGCCGTGGACGAGCCACCCCTCCCCCACGATGTCCCGGACCTTCATCCGGGGATTCAGCGAGGAGTACGGATCCTGGAAGACGATCTGCATTCCCCGGCGGGTGGTCCGCAGCTCCTCGCCGGAGAGGCGGGTGATGTCCACTCCGTCGAACCGGATCTCTCCCGCGTCCGGGTCGAGAAGCCGGATCGCGAGGCGTCCCAGCGTGGTCTTGCCGCACCCCGACTCGCCCACGAGGCCGAGCGTCCTCCCCGCCGGCAACGAGAGCGATACGCCGTCCACGGCGTGGACGCGGACCTCCTCCGAAGAGAAGAACGACTTCCGGACGGCGAACGTCTTGTAGACGTTCCGAAGGGACAGGAGCGCTCCGTCCGCGTCCGGGCGGTAGAGGCCGCCGCTCATCGTCTTGCTCCTCCCCGCGCGGCGCGCTGGTGATGGCACGCCGCGAAATGGCCCGGCGAATATTCGAACGGCGGCGGGTCCTCGCGGTCGCACACGGAGAGGGCGTCCCCTCCCTCCCCGGAGCGGAATTTCGCCAGGGCCGCCTGCCGGTACGGGCACCGGTCGGCGAACGGGCACCCCGGAGGCGCCGCGGACAGGTCCGGGACCGCGCCGGGGATCGACGGGAGCCGCCCCTCCCCCGTCCGCTTCCCGGGGAGGGAGGCGAGCAGCCCGGTCGTGTAAGGGTGGATCGGATCGGAGAACAGCTCCCGCGTCGGGGCCATCTCCACGATCCTTCCGAGGTACATGATCGCGGTGCGGTCCGCGAATTCGTTCACCACCCCGAGGTCGTGGGTGATCAGGAGGACCGCCATCCCCTCCCGCTCCCGCAACTCCCGGAGCAGGTCCAGGATCTGCGCCTGGATCGTCACGTCGAGCGCCGTCGTGGGCTCGTCCGCGATCAGAAGCGACGGGGAGAGGGCCAGCGCCATGGCGATCATCGCCCGCTGCCGCATCCCTCCGCTCATCTGGTGGGGATAGTCGCGCGCGCGGCGTTCCGGATCGGGCACGTGGACCTTCCGGAGCCACTCCACCGCCCGGTCCGCGGCCTCCCGCTTCCCGCACACCCGATGGGCCGTGAACACCTCCGCCACCTGGGCCCCGACCGTCAGCACCGGGTTCAGGGACGACATCGGCTCCTGGAAGATCATCGAGATCTCCTTCCCCCGCACCCCGCACATCCGCTTTTCCGGCACGGAGAGGAGGTTCTCCCCCCGCAGGAGGATCTCCCCCCCCTCGACGATCGCCGGGGGGGATTGCAGCAGGCGGAGGATCGACAGCGCGGTGATGGTCTTCCCGCACCCGGACTCCCCGACCAGCCCGACCGTCTCCCCCGCCGCGACCGGGAACGAAACGCCGAAGAGCGCGCGCACCGCCCCCTTCTCCGTGGCGAAGGAGAGGCGAAGGTCGCGCACGTCGAGCAGGGTATTCGACATCATCTCCCTTTCAACCGCGGGTCGACGGCGTCGCGG
>JACRNP010000168.1 GCA_016234845.1 Deltaproteobacteria bacterium
CCGGGGCCCGTTCCGGAATGCCGGTTGCAGGCGGAATCCTGTCCAAGAGGAGGCCGCCATGAACCTGGTGCGGATGTTCCTGAAAAGGATTCTCACTCCCGTTACCATTCTGTTGGTACCCCACAGCCGGACGAGGCCCGTCAGCGTCCGGGTCCCGGTGGTCGCCGTCGCCGCGTCGGTCTGCCTTTTCCTGGTCGGGACCGCCTTCGTCGCCACCGTGTCGGTCCGCGCCGTGGAGTACCGCCGGATGCAGGAGAGGCTCGCCCACCTCTCCGCGCAGTTCCACGAAATGAAGGGGACGATGCTTTCCCTGAAGCAGGCGGAGCAGGATTTCCGGAAGCTGTTCTCCCTCAAGTCGAAAACCGCCGTCCTGGAATCGGTGGGTTCCGGCGACACCGGATCCCTCGACATGACCGTCTTGAGGGCGCAGATCGATGCCGCGATGCTGTCGGTATCGGAGATTCGAGGGTACATCGCCGAGCAGAAGGACATCCATCTCTCCACGCCCGTCGGGCTGCCCGGGGCCGGCACGGTTTCCTCGCCCTACGGGTACCGGAATCACCCGGTGCACGAGGAGAAGAAGTTCCACACCGGCGTGGACATCTCCGTCCCGTCCGGGAGCAGGGTGAAGGCGACGGCCAACGGAATCGTGAGTTTCGCCGGATGGACGGAGAACAGCGGCATCGTGGTGGTCGTCGAGCACGGGCACGGATTCAGCACCGCCTATGCGCACAACCGGAAAACGCTGGTCCGGGTCGGCCAGCGGATCGCCCGGGGCGAGACGATCGCGATGTCCGGCTCCACCGGCGTATCCACCGGCCCGCACGTGCATTACGAGATCTGGAGAAACGGGCGCCATACGGACCCGATCGGATTTCTCTCCCGGAGGTGACCATGTTCGGAAAAGGTTCGCGGAAGCTCGAGACGATCGTCGGCGACGGAACGCGCATCGCGGGAAAGACGAGCGTGAAGGGAACGATCCGCGTGGACGGGATCGTGGAAGGCGATGTCCACGCCGACTGGGTGGTGGTCGGGGAAACCGGGAAGATCCTCGGGAACACCCGCACCCGGGGGATGGTCGTCGGGGGATCGGTCGAGGGGAACATCGAGGCGACGGAGTCGGTGGAACTGAAGGAGAAGGCGACGATGGTCGGGGAGATCCACACGCCGAGGCTCGGAGTCTCGGAAGGGGCGGCATTCGACGGGCGCGCAAGGATGAAGGGCGACGCGGAGGCCGCCGGGATCCCGGAGGGGAACGTCCGGCCGCTGATTCCGACGAAGACCGGGGCCTGACCGGGGCGGGGATCCGTTCCCCTCCCCGCGCACGTTTGTCTGTTTTTCAAAAATCAAATCTGAGATGATCGGGCTACGCGTCGTGCCGGGGATGACCGGGACGGCGCGATCGCGCTGCAATTGTGGTATAAAACCGGATGGCGTCCCGGGAGGAGGTTTCCGGGGCGCGATCCCGCACATCGGAGATCGGGCGCAAGTTGAGCGTTCTGAAGAGTTCGATCGACGTCCGGAGCGAAGAATTCCGGAAGAACTCCGCGGCGATGTCGGAGCTGGTGGCCGACCTGCGCGAGAAGGTGGCGCGGGTTCGCCTGGGCGGCGACGAGAAGTCGCGCGCCCGGCACATCGACCGCGGGAAGCTTCTGCCGCGGGAGAGGGTGCGACACCTGCTCGACGTCGGTTCGCCCTTCCTCGAACTGTCGCAGATGGCCGCCTGGGGGATGTACGGCGACGAGGTCCCGTCCGCCGGCATCATCACCGGGATCGGCAGGGTCTCCGGACAGGAGTGCATGATCGTCGCCAACGACGCCACCGTCAAAGGCGGCAGCTACTACCCGCTCACCGTCAAGAAGCACCTGCGCGCCCAGGAGATCGCGGAGGCCAACCACCTCCCGTGCGTCTACCTGGTCGATTCCGGCGGCGCCAACCTGCCGCAGCAGGACGAGGTGTTCCCCGACCGGGACCATTTCGGAAGGATCTTCCACAACCAGGCGATCATGTCCTCGAAGGGGATCCCGCAGATCGCCGTGGTGATGGGGTCGTGCACCGCGGGCGGGGCGTACGTGCCGGCGATGTCCGACGAGAGCATCATCGTCCGGCGGCAGGGGACCATCTTTCTCGGCGGCCCGCCGCTGGTGAAGGCGGCGACCGGCGAGGTGGTGACCGCCGAGGATCTGGGCGGCGCCGACGTCCACTGCCGGACCTCCGGGGTCACCGACCATTACGCCGCGAACGACGGCCACGCGCTGGAGCTCGCCCGCCGGGCGGTGGCGAACCTGAACCGTGTGAAGCGGGTCGGGATGACCCTTCGGGAGCCGGTGGAGCCCGCGTACGACAAGGCGGAGCTGTACGGCGTCATCCCCACCGGGACCCGGACGCCGTACGACGTGCATGAGGTCATCGCCCGGGTGGTGGACGGCTCCGAGCTCGACGAGTTCAAGCACCTCTACGGGACGACGCTTGTGTGCGGCTTCGCCCGGATCCTGGGATACCCGGTCGGGATCGTGGCCAACAACGGGATCCTCTTCTCCGAGTCGGCCCTGAAAGGGGCCCACTTCATCCAGCTGTGCAGCCAGCGCGGCATCCCCCTTGTCTTCCTGCAGAACATCACCGGCTTCATGGTCGGGAGCAAATACGAGGCGGGCGGGATCGCAAAGGACGGCGCGAAGATGGTCACCGCCGTCGCGTGCGCCAGGGTACCCAAGTTCACCATCATCATCGGCGGGAGCTACGGGGCCGGGAATTACGGCATGTGCGGCCGCGCGTACAGCCCCCGCTTCCTCTGGATGTGGCCCAACGCCCGGATCTCGGTGATGGGCGGGGAGCAGGCGGCGAGCGTCCTGGCGCAGGTGCGGCGGGACGGGATGGAGGCGCGGGGGCA
>JACRNP010000169.1 GCA_016234845.1 Deltaproteobacteria bacterium
GAAGGTCGGGCGGTCCAGGCGTCCCTGCGTCCCAATCCGGAGCTGTCCGTGGACCTCGAAAACGCATGGGGGGATTACCCGGGGACGAGCCGTGCGGAGACGACGTACGGGATCAGCCAGCTCGTGGAAACCGGGAAGCGGTCGACGCGGATCCGGAGAGCCGAGGCGGAGAAGGGCGTGCTTCGCCGCGACCTGGAAGTCGCCCGGTTCGATGTCGCGGCGGACGTGAAGCGGGCCTTCATCCGGTTCCTCTCCGGATGGAAGAAACTGGAGCTCCACCGCGAGGCGCACGGGATCGCGACGCTCCTGGCGGCCGCGGTTTCCGACCGGGTCGCGGCGGGGGCGGTCTCTCCCATCGAGGAGACGCGGGCAAGGGTCGCGCTGGCCGTCTCGTCCGCCGACGTGGAGCGGACCGGAATGGAAGTCGAGTCGGCCCGCCGGGATCTCTCCGCCGCCATGGGGGAGGCGGCGCCCTCCTTCGATATCCCGTCCGGCGACCTCGACGAGGATCTCTCCGCGCCTGCCGTGGACAACATCGCGGAACGGATCGCCGCCACCCCGGACGTGGCCCGGTGGGCCGCGGAGACGGAACGCCGGAACGCGGCACTGGACGAGGAACGGAAGCTCGCGATTCCCGACGTGACCCTGAAGGGCGGGATCAAGCGCCTCCGGGAGAGTTCCGAAAACACGTTCGTGCTGGGACTCTCCGTTCCCCTGCCCCTGTTCCACAGGAACCAGGGAGCGATCCGGGAGGCGGAGGCGCAGCGGGCCAAGGCGGACGTCGAACGGAGGAGCACGGAGCGGCTCCTGCGTTCGCAGGCCGGACAACGCCTGGCGGCTTTCTCCGCCGCGGCGAGGGAGGCCGCACTCCTTCGGAAGGAGGCGCTTCCGGGCGCGCAGAGCGCCCACGACGCGGTCAGCGAAGGGTACCGCCTCGGGAAGTTCCGGTACCTGGACGTGCTGGACACCGGCAGGTCGCTGGTCGAAACGCGCCTCCGGTACCTGGACACCCTGACGGCGCTGAACCTGGCCAGGGCGGACCTCGAACGGCTGACGGCGGTCTCGCCGCCGGTCGGGGAAAGAACAACGGCAATCCAAGGAGCGTCACGATGAAGACCGGAAGATTCGTCCCGATAGCGATGATGGTTCTCGCCGCGTGCCTGTTTCCCGCCGCCGCATCCCTCGAGGAGGCCGACAAGCACGAGGGCCACGGGCACGCCCAGGAAAAATCCGACCTCGACCGTCCCGTGGAGGAGATGTGGAAGGAGAAGTGCGAACACAACGTCCTCCAGTTCACCTGCGAGGAGTGCCGCTTCGAGCTGGGGACGGTGAAACTGGTCCCGGAGCTTCTGGGCGGAAACGGGAAGCCCGGCCTCGTGGCCACGGGGAAGACGGGAAGCCGCAAGGTGGCGGCGTCGCGGACGTTCACCGGCGAGGTGAAGCGGAGCGAGGGGAGGACCGTGCACGTCGCGGCGCCGCTTCCGGGTGTGGTCCGCAACGTCTTCGCGGACATCGGCGCGACGGTCGCGGAAGGCGCCCCGCTGTTCGAGATCGACAGCCACGACGTGGCCGAATCGAAGGGGGATTACCTGAAGAAGGTCGCCGCCCGGGAGCTGGCGAAGAGCTCGGCGGACCGGGAGGCGACGCTCTTCGAGAGGAAGATCTCGGCGCAGTTCGAGGTGGAGGAGGCCCGGGCGCGGCTGGCGGCGGCCGAGATCGAGGTGGTCAACGCCCGCAGCCGGCTGCTCCGCCTCGGGGTGCCCCCGGCCGAGATCGGGGCGCTGGACCCGAACTCCCCGGAAACGATGTCCGGGTATCTCACGGTGCGCGCTCCGCGCGGCGGCGGCGTCCTGGAGCGGCACGCAAGCAGGGGGGAACGGGTGGAGCCTGGAAAGGAGCTCTTCCTGGTGTCGGACCTCTCCGAGGTGTGGGTGTGGGCCGACCTGCGGGAGCACGACGTCCCGACCGTGTTCGGCAAGACCAACGGCGGCGCGACGTTCGACGCGGAGGTTCGCTCTTCCGCCGGAGGCAAGCCGTACCGGGGGACGCTGGACGTCCTCTCCGGAACCATGAACGAGCAGAGCCGGACCGTGAAGGCCCGCGTCGTCGTCCCCAACCCCGACGGGCGTCTCCGCCCCGGGATGTTCGTGAACATCCGGGTGTTCCTCCCCGGCGGCGGAACCGTCCTCGCGGTGCCGAAGGCGGCGGTGCTCGCAGACGAGGGAAGGACGTTCGTTTTCGTTCACAAGGAGGGCGACTACTGGATCCGCCGTCCCGTCACCCTCGGGAAGCGTCTCGGGGACATGGTGGAAATACGGAGCGGTCTCGCCGCGGGGCAGCGGATCGTCACCGACGGTTCGTTCCTGCTGAAATCCGACGTCCTGCGCAGGAAGATGGGCGCAGGGTGCGCGGACTGAAGGAGGGCTCCCCGATGCGCGCCTTCGTCGAGTTCCTCCTCCGGCGGCGGATCGTCGTCCTCGCCCTGACCGGAATCCTCGCCGTCGCCGGGACGATCGCCTGGACGCGGCTCCCCGTCGACGCGTTTCCCGACGTGACGAACGTCCAGGTGATGGTCCTCTCGGAGGCCCCCGGCTTCTCCGCGGTGGACGTCGAGCAGCAGGTCACCTACCCCATCGAGCAGCAGATGGGCGGAGTCCCGAAGGTGACCCAGGTCCGATCGCTGTCCAAGCCCGGTTTATCGCAGGTGGTCGTCGTCTTCCGGGACGACGTGGACATCTATTTCGCCCGGCAGCAGGTGTTCGAGCGCCTCCAGGCGGCGAAGGGAAGCCTCCCCGGGGGGATCGATCCGGAATTGGGCCCCATCAGCACCGGCCTGGGGGAGATCTTCCAGTACACCCTGGAGGGGGAAGGGCTCTCCCCGATGGAGCTCCGGACGATCCAGGACTACATCGTCGCACCGCAGCTCAAGCCGATCGCCGGGGTGAACGAGGTGAACAGCTTCGGGGGGTTCGTCCGGCAGTACCACGTCCTCGTCCGGCCGGATGCGCTCCTGAGATTCGACCTCTCCCTGCGGCAGGTCGTGGAGGCGCTGGAGAAGAACAACGCCAACGCCGCCGGGGGGTTCATCGTGCGCGGCTGGGAACAGACGTACGTCCGCGGAGTCGGGCAGCTTGCCGGTCCCGCGGATATCGGCGACGTCGTCCTCAAGGCGCACGGCGGAGTTCCCGTCCACGTGCACGACGTGGCGGACGTGGTCGTCGGGCCGCAGCCGCGCCAGGGGGCGGTGACCCGGGACGGCAAGGGAGAGGTCGTCGCCGGCATGGTCATCATGCTCCGGGGGGAGAACTCCCGGGACGTCGTCACCCGCGTCAAGGAGGCCATCCCCTCCATCCGAAAGAGCCTTCCGAAGGGCGCGAGCCTGAACGTCTTCTACGACCGGACCTCGCTGATCGAGGCGTGCGTCCGGACGGTGAAAAACGCCCTGATGGAGGGCGGGATCTTCGTCGTCATCGTGCTCTTCCTGTTCCTGGCGGAGATGCGCACCGCCCTGATCGTCTTGGCGTCCCTGCCTCTCACGTTCCTGGCCACGTTCCTCGTGATGGGGTGGGCCTGCCTCTCCTCGAACCTGATGAGCCTCGGCGGGCTGGCTTTCTCGGTCGGGATGGTGGTCGACGCCTCGATCGTCATCGTGGAGAACGTGCGGCGCCATTTCGCGGAGCGGCACGACGCGAAGTTCCGGATGCAGGTGACGGTCCGCGCCGTGGAGGAGGTGGCCCGCCCGGTCGCCTTCTCCGTGCTGATCATCGGCATCGTCCTGGTTCCGCTGTTCAGCCTGCAGGGGATCGAGGGGAAAATGTTCGCCCCCCTCGCGATGACGATGATCTTCGCGATGCTGGCCTCCCTGGTCGTCGCCCTCACGATCGTACCGGTTCTCTCCGACATGATCCTTTCACGGGAAAAGGAGAAGGAGTTCGGGTTCGTGCGGCGGTTCCACCGGGGGTACCTGAACGTGCTCGCCGCCGCCCGGAGGAAGCGGACGATCACATTCGGCGTCTCGGTGCTCGCCCTCGTCGCCGCCGGGGTCGCCGCCGCCCGGATCGGCACCGAGTTCATGCCGCCGCTGGACGAAGGCGCCATCGCCGTCAACGTCGTCCGTCTGCCGAACGCCTCCCTCGAAGGGTCGGTCTCCGTCGCGCAGTACGTCGAGAAGCGTCTCCTGAAGTTCCAGGAAGTGGCGACGGTCGTGAGCAAGACCGGTCGCGCGGAGATCTCCGAGGATCCGATGGGACCGGAGCAGACCGACCTCTTCATCATGCTGAAGCCCCGGAAGGAGTGGAAGGAGGGAAGGAACAAGGCGGAGCTGGTCGAGGCCATCGGGAAGGAGCTTTTCTCCGTCCCCGGGATCCGCCCGTCCTTTTCCCAGCCCATCGCGCTCCGGGTGAACGAGCTGATCTCCGGAGTGAAGAGCGACCTGGCGGTCAAGGTGTACGGTCCGGATCTTTCGAAGCTGAAAGGATATGCGGACCGGATCGCCTCCACGCTGACGGGAATCCGCGGGGCCGCCGACGTGAAGGTGGAGCAGGTTTCCGGGATGGACCAGGTGGAGGTGGCGCTGAACCGGCGGGAGATGGCCCGGTACGGGATCAATGTGGCCGATGTGAACGGGATCCTGGAAACCGCCGTCGGCGGGAAGGAGGCGACCCGTGTCATCGACGGCCCGATGCGGATCGCCACGGTTGTACGTTTCCCGGAAGCGCATCGATCCGATATCGAAGATTTGTCCGGGATTCTCGTCCCCGGAGGAGGAGGGGAAAAGATCCCTCTTGGCCGCCTCGCGAACGTTTCCGTGGCCGAGGGGCCGGCACAGATAGGCCGGGAGAAGGGGATGCGCCGGGTCGCGGCCGAGGTGAACATCCGGGGGCGGGACCTGGGC
>JACRNP010000170.1 GCA_016234845.1 Deltaproteobacteria bacterium
GTACGGCCCGGGGCGGGAAGGGCCGTGGTTCGACTACGGGGAGTGGGCGCTCCTTTCGAAGCACCTCGAAGGGATGATCCGCCGCGGGGAGATCCGCCTCGATGGAGGAAGATACCTGCCGTCGCGGGGGTAAGGCGCTACTTCTTCAGGAGGGCGTTCAGCTCGTTTACGACCTTCTTCGGATCGAGCCCCTTGTGCCACGATGTGTAGGTCACCGACTCGTGCCGGCTCGACTTGCACGACAGGCACTCGGGCCCGAACAGCTCCCGTATCTTCTCCCGCAGCGCGGGATGCTCCCGCACGATGTCGCCCACCAGGGTCTCCGCCCGGATCGGTCCGTCCTTGCCCATCCCCTATGCCTCCCCTTTCGGCAGATCCTTCCGCACGCGCGTCGTGGCAACCATTATACCCGGAGAATCGCCCGCCGACCGCACGTTGAGGATGTAGAACGTGGCGGAGCCGAACGCCACCGGCTCCCCCTCCTCGTTGCGGATCTCGGTCGATCCCACCGCGATCGTCTTCCCCAGGCGGATCACCGAACCGTGCGCGGTGATCACGCCTCCCGCCACCGGCTTCAGCAGGTTCACCTTGTACTCCACCGTCGTCATCCGCGATGAGAGCGGAAGGGCCGACCGGAGCGCGGTGGCGACCGACATGTCGACGAGCGACCCGATCACCCCGCCGTGCAGGGTTCCGCCCGAGTTCTTCAGCGCCTGCCGCACGCGGCACCGCATCACGCTCTTCCCGCCGGCGCACGACAGCAGCTTCATCCCCATCATCTTCACGAACGGGAACCCGTTCACCCGCCCCTTGACCAACTCCTCGTCGAACTTGCCGCGGCCCTGGGAGAGGGACCGGAGCGCCGTCACGTATCCGAACATCTCCTTGAGCGGCACCAGGGCGGACAGGAGGCTCCCGTCGGACCGCCGGTCCACGGAGGTGACCCTTCCGCGCCGCGCGTTCACGTCCCCGATCACCCCGCCCAGGAACTCCTCCGGCACCCCGATCTCCGCCGCCATCACCGGTTCCAGCAGGTAGGGTCTTCCCTTCTCGTACGCCTCCTGGAACCCCTTGGCCGCGGCGACCTTCGCGGCCATCGGGGAGGGGACGCCGCTGAGGAACTCGACGCGCGACACGTCGATCGTCACGTCGTCCACCGGGTACCCGAGCGCCCCGAAGAACGCCGCCTCCCGCAGCCCCATCTCCACACCGTCGGCCGCGTCGGGCGGAAGCCCCAGCAGGCGGAACCCGTCGGAGATCCGGACTCCCTCGCCCCGCGGGGCGGGCCGGACGGAAACCGACGTGACCACCTTGACCGGCCGTTCCGCGATCTCCCGCTCGAAGACGCTCTCGACCGTGCCCGGGGAAGAGACCGTCTCCCGGTAGACCACCTGCGGATTCCCCTTGCGGAGCGGCATCCCGTGCTCCCGCGCCAGGCGGTCCAGGACGATCTCCAGGTGGAGCTCCCCCATCCCGGACAGCAGGATCTGCCCGGTGTCGGGATCCTCGCGGAACGACAACGTCGGGTCCTCGTCGGTCATCGAGGCCAGGAGTTCCCGCAGCCGGTCCATCTCCCTCACCGTCTTCGGCTCGACGACGACCGACACCACCGGCTTCCGGATCTCGATCGATTCGTAGACGATCGGCGCCTCCGGGTCGCACAGCGTGTCCCCCGTACGCGCCTTCCGGATTCCGCGGGCCGCCACGATGTCCCCCGCCGCGGCCGTCTCGACCCGCTCCTTCTTCCCGGCGTGCATCAGGAACAGCCGCGCCACCTTCTCCTTCTCCCCGGTCGACGCGTTGAGGAGCGTCGCTCCCTCCCCCGTGGTTCCCGAGTACACCCGGAGGTAGACCGTTCGCCGTCCCTCCTCCTGGACCACCTTGAACACGAGCGCGGAGAACGGCGCCGTGGGGACCGGTTCCCGCTCCGTGGGGACGCCGGTATTCGGGTCGTCGCCCCGCGCCGGAGGCGCTTCTGACGGCGACGGGAGGTAGTGGACGATCCCGTCCATGACGGGCTGGACCCCGCGGTTCCGCAACGCGGAGCCGGCGAAGACGGGGAAGATCCTCCCGGCCAGCGTCCCCTTGCGGACGGCGGCCCGGAGCGCCGGGACCGGGACCGGCTCCCCCGCAAGATACTTCTCCGCCACCGCGTCGTCGGCGTCCGCCGCCGCCTCGAGAAGCGCCTCGCGGTGCTTCGCGAAGCGCGCGGCCTCCGCCTCCGACAACGGAACCCGCGTCACCGTGGCGCCCTGGTCGTCCGCGCCGAAGGAGACCCGCTCCATCGTCAGCAGGTCGGCCACCGCCGCGAGCGACTCCCCGTCGTACAGCGGCGCCGTGAGGGGCACGCTCCGCGCGTCGAGCTTCGTCACCATTTCGGCGACCACCCGGTCGAAATCCGCGCCGGGACGGTCGAGCTTGTTGACGAAGGCCAGCCGCGGGATGCCGTGCCGGTTCGCCTGCCGCCACACCACCTCGGACTGCGGCTCCACGCCCCCGACGCCGCAGAAGACCGCCACGGCGCCGTCCAGCACGCGCAGCGACCGTTCCACCTCGATCGTGAAGTCCACGTGGCCGGGGGTGTCGATCAGGTGGATCTCGGCGCCCAGCCACGGAAAGCGGGTCACCGCCGCGGTGATCGTGATCCCGCGCTCCCGCTCCTGCGGGAGATAGTCCATCTGCGCGTCTCCGTCGTGCACTTCCCCCATCCGGTGGGTGATCCCCGCGTAATAGAGGAGCCGTTCCGTGAAGGTGGTCTTCCCGGCGTCGATGTGCGCGATGATCCCGATGTTGCGGAGGCGGGCGGGCGGCGCCACGTCAGAAGTTCCCCCGGAACAGGTTGAACGTCGAGGTCCCCGGGAGGACGCGGTCCGCCAGCAGCGCCGACAGCACCACCGGAATCTCCGCGGCGGCGAGCCCTCGCAGATCGGCGTAGAAGTCCCGGATTCCCGCGGATCGGAGCTCGCGGAGCGAGCCGGAGGCGGAGAACGGCTCGGACGGCAGGACGACGGACCCGTGCTCGTCCGCCGCGACGTGGAACCGCTCGGCCCGCGGACTCTCCACGTCCCCGCCGCGCACGCCCGAGGCGGGGAGCAGGCGGGACGTCATGAGCGGCACCCGGCCGTACGCGACGGCGATCCCCAGCCCGTAGAGGAATTTCCCCACGTCGCGCAGCGACGCCAGGGTCGCCTCCACCGGGAGGATCATCCGCGCCGCGCCCAGCCGGGAAAGGGCGGAGAGCGCCGCCGTGTTGAAGGCGTACAGGAAATGGTCGCTGATCAGCGTGGCCTGCCTCCGGAGGGGAGCCGGCGCGAAGAAACGGAAGTGGCCGACGTCGGGGAGGACCCACCGCGTGAACCCTTTCCCCACCGCGTCGGTGACGGTGCGCCGAAGGAACGTCGCGTCGGACTCGAGCAGCGGCGCGTTGAGCCGGAAGAACGCCCCGGCCCGGGCGTGCCGCATCGCCGGCGACGGGTCCCGCGCGAGCGATCGCGTGAACTCGACCACCGGGACCACCTCCGGCGTCTTCGGGAGGTGCGGTAGCTGCTCCGGGCGGCACCCGGCGAAGATCACCGTTCCCGGCCCCTCCTCCGGGCGGCTCCCGGATACGCGCAGCTTCGGCAGGATCTCCAGCCGCAGCCGTTTGCCGGCGAGGTAGAACTCCCGGTCGAACTGCCGGGCGGCCTGGAGGAACAGGGCCCGCACGTCGCCCCAGGCGCTCGGGCCGCCCTGGTACTCCAGCCGTACCCCCCCCAGCGGCAGATCGCCGCGGTACGCGTCCGCCAGCTGCCGCTCGCCGTCGGGCGGCGCGGTCCCGACCGGCCCTCCCGCCGGGCCCGAGACCCGGAACGCGAACTCCCTGGAAACCGACCCGTACGCCGCCCGGACGGTCACCGCGCCGGGCGAGACGGAGACGAGGAATCGCGCTCCGTCCGGCGGGGCCGATTCCATCTCCCTTCGGGCGCGGCGCGTGAACTCCGCGCGGCCGCCGCCGGCCACCCGGAACAGGAGGTCGCCGGGGGAGACGGCGAACGGCACCTTGAAGAAGGTCCCGCCCCCGCCGGGACGCGTCGCCGTCGCCGAGAACCCCCTTCCCGATCCGTCCTCCCGGAACTGGACCCGAAGCCGGTCCCCCTGGGACACGGACGTAGCCCCCGGCACGAAGGCCCACCCCTCCTCGACGTTCCCCACCGCTCCCACGAGATCCCCCAAGTTCCCCGAGCCGCCGCCCGAGGCGACCTCCGAAGGCGCGGCCCCGCCCGGAATCCCGGGCGTCGTCTCCCGCCCGACCACCCCGGCGAGGATCCGCATCCCCTCCCCGACCCCCTCTTCCGGGGTTCCCGCCCGGATCCCGTCGAGGGCGGCCCGGTACGCGGACACCACTCCCGCGACGTACTCGGCCCCGCGCATCCTCCCCTCGATCTTCAGGGAGGTGATCCCCAGCGGCACGATCTCCGGAAGCCGGGGCAGAAGCGACAGGTCCCGGGTGGAGAAGACCGCGCCCTGCTCTCCCGCCCCGTGGCCGTACAGGCGGCGGCACGGCTGGACGCACGCCCCCCGGTTCCCGCTCTTTCCCCCGAGGTAGGAGGAGAAGAAGCATTTCCCGGAGTAGGAGTAGCAGAGCGAACCGTGGACGAAGATCTCCACGCCGATCGGCGACTGGGCGGCGATCCTCGCGATCTCCTCCATCCGCAGGTGGCGCTCGAGGATGACCCTGGACGCCCCCATCCGGGCGTACTCCTCCGCCGCCTCGGCGGAAGCGCACCCGGCCTGCGTGCTGACGTGGACGGGGATCCCCGGAAAAAATTCGTGCAGGATCCGAAGAAGCCCCAGGTCGGCCACGATGACCGCGTCGGGCTCAAGCGGCGACACCTGGTGCAGCAGGCCGATCGCCTCCGGCAGGTCCGCTTCGGTCAGCAGCGTGTTCATCGCCAGGTACAGGCGGACTCCCCGCGCCCGCGCGTGGGGGCGAATTCGGCACAGGTCGGCCAGGTTGAAATTCTCCGCCCGCTCCCGCGCGTTGAACCTGCCCAGCCCCAGGTAGACCGCGTCGGCCCCGGCGTCCACGGCGGCGAAGTACGCCTCGGCCGACCCGGCGGGCGCGAGCAGCTCGGGGAACCCGGGACGAGGGTGGCGCGGAAGGGGACCGCGCGGCCCCGGGGGCTTCCGTCCCGCTTTTCCGCCCCGGTCGACCGGAGGCTTTCTCGCCGTTTCGGAGAGCTCGGCGGGGGAAGGCCCCGGCCGGCGGGGCCGGAATTTCCGGAGCTCCTCCGCGGGACGCTTCGCCGGCTTCACCTCGCCCGGCCCCCGCCGGACGACGGAACTTTTCCCCTCGCGGTTCCCCGAAACGCGTTTCGGGCCTTTTCCTGAAGGTGTCCGGATCGTCTTTCCCCTTTTCGTTTGACATCCATCATACATCTATTAAACTGGGCGGAAAATAGCGATTCGCAAGGCGAATCGCCCCAAACCCTTCACCGGAGGGCCATGATGGCGTACGTGCCTCTCATACTGATCGTGATCGTCGTGGGCTGGTTCGTCGCCTCCTACAACAAGCTCGTCCGCCTCCGCAACCAGCTGAAAAACGCCTGGCAGCAGATCGACGTGCAGCTGAAGCGCCGGCACGATCTCATCCCCAACCTCGTGGAAGTGGTGAAGGGGTACATGACGTTCGAGCAGGAGACGCTGACGAAGGTCATCGAGGCCCGCGGCGCGGCCGTTTCGGCACGGGGGCCGGCGGCCCAGGGGAAGGCGGAGAACGTCCTGACCGAGTCGCTGAAGAGCCTCTTCGCGGTGGTGGAGAGCTACCCGGACCTGAAGGCGAACCGGAACGTCGCCTCCCTCCAGGAGGAGCTGACCGGAACGGAGAACAAGATCTCCTTCGCGCGCCAGTTCTACAACGATTCGGTGATGACGTACAACAACGCGATCCAGGCGATCCCGAGCAACTTCGTGGCCTCCATGTTCAACTTCGGGGCGGAAAGCTACTTCCAGGCGGGCGAAGCGGACCGCGAAGTCCCGAAAGTAAGCCTCCGGTAGAAGCGCCCCCGTGGACCGCGGGAGGGGCTGCCCGAAGTGCGGCGCCGCCATGCAAATTTCGCCGCTGCTGGCGCGCCTGATCTTTCCAAAAATCTTTTTTCCGCCATGCCTTTAATTTTAGAGCCATTTTATGGTAAAATCAAACTCGAT
>JACRNP010000171.1 GCA_016234845.1 Deltaproteobacteria bacterium
GCGCCGATCTCCGCGAGGAAGTCGATCGTTCCGGGGTTCAGCGCGGCCATCACGGAGCTTGCGTGCGCGGGAAGATCCGGCAAGGCCAGCCGAAGCGCGACGAGGAACCCGACGTCGGAGACGATGACGCCGTCGATCCCGGACTCCTCCGCGAGCCGGCCGACGAGCGGGAGGAGGAACTCCTGCTGCTCCGGAGTGTAGTACGGGGCGTTGAACGCGACGAACACCGGGATGCGATGCGCGTGCGACCGCTCCGCCAGCAGGGAGACGTCGTCGCGCTGGAGGAGGTTCCCCGCCACGGGGCCGCGGCGGTTGATCCAGAACGCCCCGCCGTACCGCTCCAGCCATTCCGGGGGGACGTACCCGCAGAAGAATTCATCCGCTCCGCCCGCGGCGAGCGCCTCCACCTCTTCCGGGTGGCTGATCGGAACGGTGATCCTCGTCACTCCGGTTTCCCCCCCGTCGCCGGAACGGCGACGACGACGCGGTCCACCCGTTTCCGGACCGCAAGGCGGGATAGCACTCCCTCCGCCACGTGCGGCGGCACCGCGTGGTAGAGGGCGTTCCCGAGGGTGAGCAGGTGTCTTCCCGCGCCGTTCCCCCCGGGGACCGGGACACGGAACTCGACGGCGTACTTCGCGCACTCGGTCCGGCACGGCCCGTCCGCGAGGAACCTCTCCTTCTTCTCCTGGTGCATCGCCGCCGGAAGGCAACTCCGCCCCATCGTCACGAACTGGTACGGAAGGTGGATCGACAGCCGCTCGTCCCGGCCTTCCCACTCCTCCTCTTCCATCGGCTGGAGGAACGGATCGATCTCCCGGCGGCCGATCCCGTACCGTCCCATCAGCGCCCGGAATCCGGGAGCGAGCTCCCCGGAGCGGCAGAGCGCCGACCGCGCGGACATGGGGGCCTGGGGCGAATCGAAACGGTCCGCGAGACGGGGGTCGCGGAGCATCTTGTGCGTCAGGCGGCCCAGGACGATGGAGACCGTCGGGTGGAGGGTCCTCAGGCGGTGAACCGTCCCCCAGTCGTTGGCGACCAGTTCGGATCCTTCCACGCCTTCCAGCGCGAGGACCGCCTCTTCGGCCTTCGCGAGGCCGCCCCGCGACAACGGCGGCAGGACCAGGGACAGCGCGACCCTCCCTTTCTGCGCCGACGCGACCCAGGCGTCCAGCGCCCGCGGTGACGGGAGGAGCCGTTCGCACGTCTCGTTGCCGACGTACACCCGCGTCGGCGCGTCCCCGGGAAGGTGCCGCCGGAGCGCATCCGAAAGCGCCGCGTGGACATTCCCCGGCGCGTCGCCCTGCAACGCTTCACCGAGGGAGGCCTCCCCGCGAAGGACCGCGGCCGGCGGGGCGGCGAGGAGGGGAAAGTGGAGTCCCACCTCCACGCCGCGGCCCGCGCCGGACCGCGGAGACGCCTCCGGCCTGTGCCGTGTCAGGAGCAAGCGGACCTCGCCCCCGCTACCGCTTCTGCACGCGGAAGTGCGTGAGGACCGCGTCTCCCGGGGTGTCGATCCGCTTCAGCAGCTTCATCGTCTCGGTGTCGTAGATCAGGATGGTGTCGCCGCCGCCGCCCAGGTACACCTTCTTCCCGTCGGAGCTGACCTGGATCGTGTAGTAGCTCTTGTCCAGGTCGGCGGCGGTTTTCAGCAGCCGGTTCGTCGCGAAATCCCGCTTCTCCACCGTGTTGAGGACGGTGTAGTAATACTTCCGGTCGGGGGAGACGACTCCCGAGAACTGGACGTAGAGGGGGCCGATGTCGGTCACGAGCTTCATGGATCCTTCCGTGCTCTTCTTCCGGAGGTCGATCGTGTAGTACCCCTGGTACATGAGGTTGTTGTTGCTGTTCTGGCTGCCGACCAGGATCAGCGCCATCCCGGACTGGTCGTGGAGCCGCCAGATGTTCAGGGAGATCTGCGGGTCGACGCCGGTCGTCGTCGGGTGGCCGATCCCGAGGAAGTTCACCTGCTTCCCGGTCCCGGGGTCGTAGACGAACACATCGCGCCCGGTGACGTAGAACTCGCTCCCGTCGTAGCCGAAGAAGATGTTCGTGCAGCCGCGGGGGATCTCGATCTCCTTCACGAACTTCCCGGTCGTGACGTCCAGCACCAGGACCGCCGGCGTCATGTCGACGATCTCGTCGGAGAGCCACCGCTGCCGCAGGGAGAGGGCGTACAGCAGGTTCGGGTTCGCCGGGTTGAGCTCGATGTCGAGCGCCCTCACCTTTACGTCCCCCGATCCCATGCGGAACGTGCGGACCACCTTCTTCCCCGCCAGGTCGATCTGCTCGATCTGCTGGCCCCAGTCGGTGATGGTGAAGACCTTGTCCAGGTCCCTGGGGTCCCAGGTGAAGTTGGTGACCTTCTTCCCCTGGGTGTCGATCGTGGCGATGATCTCGTCCTTGTCGCCGTCGAGGACGTTGAACTGGTTGTGGATCATCCCCTGCAGGAGGATGTCCCTGGCCGAAGCCGGAGAATCGCCCGAGGCGAGCAGCAGGACCGCCCCGAGCAGCGCCATCGCGAAAGAGACCGTTCTCTTCATCGGTTCGTTCCCTCCGTGGGTTTTTCCTTTGTCGTGGATCGCGCCGCCGCCTACCATTCCGGCTTCACGACCTTGAGCTTCATCCAGTCCTTCATCGCCCGCGTGCAGTCGGCGTTCCAGTCCGGGTTGTTGTACGTGTCCGGCGCCTGCCCCGGCCACCAGCAGTACATGTCGGTGGTGCCGAAGAGATCCGTCTCGATCGGCGTGCAGAGCTGCTTCGTCGCCCCGGTCCAGTCGTTCTCGTAGCCGGGATTGAACACGGACGTGCAGGTGTGCATGAAGGGGATGACTCCCTGCGCCTCCACGACCGGCGCGTCCCGGTCGGCCTTCTCGATCTTCCTGCCCCTGCGGTTGACCCCTTTCAGGTGCTTCATGCGATCCCCCTTTCGCCGAGCATCGCGTCCAGAAACGTCGGCGTTTCGTTTTGTATGCGGACATAGGTTTGAAGACCCAGCAGAAACAGCTCCTTGATCCACCGGCAGTAGTGCACGGACGGCGCGAAGAGATTTCCCTGGCGGAGGTACGCGTCGTGGTAGCACCCCCCCGAGCAGAAGTTCTTCGCCCAGCAGGCGTCGCACGCGGTCTGGCGGCGCCTTCGCGCCCCTTCCAGGAACCGGGAGCGGGCTTCTTCCGAGATTCCGGCGCCCGGGGTCCCGAAGGAGTCCCCGATCCCGCAGAGCCGGTGGCACGGGTAGAAGGACCCCGACGGGTCCACGGCCAGCATCCCGATCCCCGCCCCGCAAGGGTACGGCATCGGGTCCCCGCGGTGGATCAGCGCGAGGATCTGCGACAGGTTCGAGAAGGCGGGGACCCGCCGATCGCGGACATCTTCCACGTACCCGTCCGCAAGCTCACGGAACCCTTCCAGCACCGCGCCGAGCTCTTCCTCCGTGAGCGCGGAGGAACTTCCTTCCGCGGCGGACGCCGGCGCGAAGCCGACCTCGTCGAATCCCATCCCGCGCAGATGCGCGAACGTCCTCCGCACGTCCACGGCCCCGTGCCCGAGGGTCACGCGCGCCGCGACGGGGAAGCCGTTCCGGTTTTCCATCAGGAGTCCGATCCCCCGCGCCACGTCCGCGTAGGACCCTTTTCCCGACGGGTACGGACGGTTCCGGTCGTGGATCTCCGTGGGCCCGTCGATGCTGAGGCAAACGGAGATCCCGTTTCCCTTCAGGAATCCGGCGATCTCCCGGGTGAGGAGAGTGCCGTTCGTGGTGATGGAGAAGGAGATCTCCACCCCGCGCTCCGAAGCCATCTTCCGGGCCTCCCCCACCGCGGTTCGAATGAGGGGGAACCGCAGCAGCGGCTCCCCGCCGAAAAACGTCACGGACACCTTCCGGTCCGGCCCGGCGCGATCCAGAAGAAGTTCCACGCCGCCGCGGAGCGACTCCGGGGACATCTCCCCCGTCGCCCCTCCCCCGGCCGCGGCCGTGGAACCCGGGACGCACCCTTCCTCGCGATCTTCGTAGCAGTAGCGGCAGGCGAGGTTGCAGGAGTAGGTGAGCATCAGCACGAGCGTCCGGAGCCGCAGGGGCGGATGCGCGGCGCGGCCCGACGGCCCGCGATCCTCCGGGGTCCCGACCAGCCCCGCCCGCCGGAGATCCGAAAGGATCTCCTCCGGTACGTGGCCCGCGCCGGAGGAGGCGAGGGCGGACACGGCGTTCCGCGCCCCGTCGTCCATCCGGAAGAGCCCGCCGGTTTCCGACGCGTAGAGATACGTCTCCCCGCCCGCCGTGAAACAGCGATGCGGGAGGAGAACCGCTTCCGCGCCGGACGTCCGGGCGATGTCCCCCATGGCGTTCGCCTTGCCCCTTAGGGCCTGTCCTTACTGCACCGGCCTCTGGACATACAGAGGGATGGTGGCGAGCAGGTAGCCGCGGGCGGACAGCGTGCCGCCGCCGGGCGCGGCGTAGGAGGCCGTCACCCAGACGTCCCCCAGGTTGTTTTCCTGCATGAACCGCTTCGGATTCGGACCTTCGTCCCCGGGGGTGAAGAGCCCGTTCCGGTCGATCTTCCCGACGAAGTCCACATCGTGGTCCTCGTTGGTGGCGGCAAGCTCGACGACCCCCCACGTCGCCGGGACGCGGCCGATCTCGATGTCGTCCCCGGTGCCCGCGGCGCCGTCCGCGCCCTTGCTGCACGCCATGGCGTCGAACTGGACGAGCTGCTTCACCGCGTACCCCAGCCCCCCGGTGCGCGAC
>JACRNP010000172.1 GCA_016234845.1 Deltaproteobacteria bacterium
ACCCTTGGCGGATCCGCGGGTCCGCCAGCGCGTACCCGACGTCCGCCAGCAGGTTCCCCAGCAGGGTGAGGAACGCGGCGATGGTGAGGATCCCCATGATGAGGGGGTAGTCGCGCGACATCACCCCCTGGTAGAAAAGCTGCCCCATCCCGGGGATCGCGAAGATCGTCTCGAAGATCACCGACCCGCCGAGCAGGTCCGGAACCGAAAGCCCCAGGATGGTGACCACGGGAAGCAGCGCGTTGCGCACCGCGTGGCGGAAGACGACCTTCCCCTCCGGGAGCCCTTTCGCGCGCGCGGTCGCCACGTACTCCTGCCGGATCACCTCCAGCATGTTCGACCGCATGTACCGGGACATCGCCGCCACCCCTCCGAATCCGGCCAGCAGCACCGGGAGGAGCAGGTGGTGCGCCCGGTCGGCGAGCTTCCCGGCCGCTCCCAGGGATTCGTACCCCATCGAAGTGAGCCCGGAGATGGGGAGCCACCCCAGTTTCACTCCGAAGAGGATCATCATCAACAGGGCGAGCCAGAACGTCGGGGTGGAAAACCCCGTGAACACGACCACCGTGGAGACGCGATCGAAGAGGGACCCTTTCCGGACCGCCGAGTAGACCCCCACGGGGATGGCCACCAGGAAGATGAGCCCCATCGAGAGGACGTTGATCGTCAGCGTGACGGGGATCCGCTCCCGGATCTTGTCCGCCACGGGGCGGCCGTCGGGCGAGAAGCTGTCGCCGAAATCGAACGTGGCCATCCGGCCGAGCCACCGCCCGTACTGGACGTGGAGCGGCTGGTCCAGCCCGTAGTACGCCTGGAGCCTGGCCCGGGACTCCGCCGTCGCCTTCGGGTTCATGTCGGTGCCCGCGGCGGTCGGGCCGCCGGGGGCCATGTGCATCACGAGGAACGTGATGAGGCTGATCCCGACGAGAAGGGGGACGGAGAGGAGGAGCCGGCGCAGGATGTACCGGAGCATCGGTCCCTATCGTCTCATGGCTGGACCGTGTGCTTCTGGAGCGCCTTCGGGACGTACCACTTGATGAAGTTGTACGAGATGCCGGCCGGGGCCGGCTCGATCCCGTGGAACCGGTTGTGGACGACGGGGAGCGCCTCGGGGACGAAGAGGAACACGTACGGCTGCTCCTCCGCGAGGATCTCCTGGATCCGGAAATACGCCTTCTTGCGCTTCTCGAGGTCGAAGGTGCTCCGCCCCTCGTCGAGGAGCCGGTCGACTTCCGGGTTGGCGAATCCCACGTGGTTCAGTTCCTTGGGGCCGGTCTTCGAAGAGTGCCAGATGTCGAACTGGTCGGGGTCGGGGGGGATGTTCCAGCCCAGGATGACGGCGTCGAATTTGCGCTTGTCGATGAACTCGTTGATGAAGGCCGCCCACTCCACCGTGCGGATCTCCATCCGGATCCCCGCATCCGCGAGGTTCTGCTGGAGGATCGCCGCGGTCTTCGCCCGCGCCTCGTTCCCGGCGTTGGTGATCACCGTGAACTCGAACCGGCGGCCGTCCTTTTTCAGGACGCCGTCCTTGTCCGCCTCCTTCCACCCCGCCTCGGCGAGGAGGGCCCGGGCCCGGGCGAGGTCGTGCGGGTACTTCTTCACGCCCGCGTGGTACGCCCACGTCCCCGGCTTGTACGGCCCCGTCGCCTCCTGACCGAGCCCCAGCAGCACGCCGTCGATCAACGCCTTCTTGTCCGCCGCGTGGGCGATCGCCTGCCGCACCCTCTTGTCCCGGAAGAACGGGTGGGAGAGGCGGAATCCGAGGTACGTGTACGCCGACGCGGTGTATTTGAACTTGTTGAACGACTTCCGGAACTCCTCGGCCTCCGTCTGCCGCGTGTACTGGGGCGGTGTGAGCGTCATGGCGTCCACCCCGCCGGATTTCAGCTCGAGGAACATCGTCGCCTGGTCGGGGATGACGCGGGTGATCACGCGGGCGATGTACGGCTTCCCCTCGAAGTAGTCGGGGCTGGCGTCGAAGACCGTCTTTTCGCCGGTCTTCCACTCCACGAACCGGAACGGGCCGGTCCCGACCGGCTTCTTGTTGAGCGGGCTCTTCGAGATGTCGGGGTATTTTTCCAACAGGTGTTTCGGAAGGATGTGCATCCCCCACGACGCGAGGGCCGGCGCGAACGGCTTGCCGTACTCCACCACGAACGTGTGCGGGTCGGGCGCGGAAGCCCGCTTCACCTGGCGGAAATCCTCGCCGTAGGGGGTCGGCGTCTTCGGGTCGATCATCCTCCGGTAGGTGAACATCACGTCGTCGGAGGTGAACGGGGCGCCGTCGTGCCACCGCACCCCCTTGCGGAGGCGGAAGGTGATCCGCTTCCCGTCCGGGGAGACCTCCCACGACTCGGCGAGCTCCCCTTCGAGCGTAAGCTTCTTGTCGTACCGGACCAGGCCGTTGAAGACGTAGCCGGCCGCCTCGTGGGAGGAGGCGTCCGACGTGACCGCGGTGAGGAAGCCGCTGACGTCTCCGATGCTCCCCTCGACGATCGCATCCCCGTACTCGGGCGGGCCGGACGCCGTCTTTCCGGCCCCCTTCCCCTCCCCTTCCGGCTTCCCGCCTCCGCACCCGGAAAGGAGCGCGAAGGCGGAGATCGCCACGACGAACATCCGCCAATGCCCTGCAGCCGTCACTCCGGGTCCCTCCGCATGGTGATCTTCGCCCAACGGAACGCCATCTCGAGCCGGTCGGGCGGCCCCGGCGACTCCCGCCCCGGGTAGGAAACCGAAACCGTCATCCCGGGGAGCCGGTACTCGGCCCGCGCGAGGAACCTCCGCCCCGGGTCGGAGTACAGGGCCTGTCGTCCGTCGGCGATGGACCATCCGCCGTCCCCTTCCCGGGCGGTCTCCCCTCCTTCGACCGGGAATCCCGGGACGCCGGAGAGGACCCGCGCAACGGACAGGGGGCCCGCCGCGACCGGCGGCGCGCCGCGGAAACCCGCGAGGTCGGCCGCCGGACCCCGCGAAATCTCGATCCTCCGGCCGTCGTTCGCGAGGAACGCGACGCCGCGGCCCAGGGGGTCGTACACTCCGAACGTCTCCTCGTCCGGTCCGGCCGCGTTCACCCCGGCGACGAACGGGACGGCGTCCTTCGAAAACGGCAGGGCGACCCCGGAGAAGGACGCCTTCAGGGGGTACGTCACGTCCCGGCCCATGCCGGCGAAGAATCCCGCCGCGCGGTCCCCCTCGGCGTCCGCGAGCATCGTGCGGGAAGGCGCGCACCCCGAAACGACGGACAGCAGGAGCGGCAGCGCGGCGGCCGCCAGCGCGCCCCTACGCATCACTTGACGGCGGCCCCCGGCCTCCGGAGCGCCATGAGCTTCGCGGACAGCTCCGACGGCTTTTCGTGTCCCTTCGCGATCGCCCGTTCGTACTGGGCCGCCGCCTCGTCGGTCTTTCCCCGCGCCGCGAGGACATCGCCCAGGTGCTCGAGGACCACGGGGTCGTCCGGGACGAGCTGCAGCGCTCTCCGGAGCCCCTCCTCCGCCCGGGGGAAGTCCCCCTGCCGGTACCGGACCCACGCGAGGCTGTCGAGGAAGTAGCCGTCGTCGGGCCGCACCTCCAGGGCGCGAAGGATCAGCTTCTCCGCCTCGGGAATGCGGATGTTCCGGTCGGCGAACGTGTACCCGAGGTAGTTGAGGGCGGTGGCGTGCTTCGGGTCGAGGAGGATCACCTTTTCCATCGAGGCGACCACCTGGTCGAATTTCCCCATCTTGTCGCTGATCACCCCGTGGGAGAACCATGCGCCGGGGCTTTTGGGCGCCTTGACCGTCGCCTCCGTCACGACGGCCAGCGCCTCCTCGTACCGTTTCGACTCCTCCAGCAGACCGCCGAGGAAGATCATCAGGTCGGGATCCTCGGGATACTTCTCCCGCAGCTTCCGGGAGACGGCGATCGCCTCGTCGGCCCTCTTCTGGCGGGAGAGGAGCATCGCGAGGCGGACCGTCGCGTCGCGGTACACCGGAGCGCTCTCCGGTATGCGGCGGAACGCGTCGGCCGCCTCCTGCACCGCCCCCTTCTCCTCGTACGCCGACCCGAGGAAGAAGCGGACCTGCGCGTTTTCCGGTTCCGCCGTCAGGACGAAGGTGAACTCGTTGATCGCGTCGTCGAACCGGTCGCGGTCGAGATACAGGAGACCGAGCTTGGCGCGGACGTCGATGCTGTTCGAGGAGAATTTTTTCAGCTCCTCGTACTGGCCGAGCGCCTGGTCGATCTTCTTCTCCCGGACGAGCACGCGGCCGAGCCGCTCGCGGATGAACGGATTGTTCGGGGCGGAGTGCAGCGCCCGCTGGTACCGCTCCTCGGCCTCCGCGTTCCGGTTGAGGATCTCCAGGACCGCCCCGGAATCGATCAGCGCCGCGTCGAAGCCGGGCGCGACCTCGAGCGCCTTGTCGTAATCGGCGAGGGCGGCCTCGAACTTCTTCTGCGAGGCGAGGATCCGTCCGCGATAGTAGTACCCCAGGTGGGAATCCGGGTTCCGCCCGATGAGGGTCCCCAGGACCTCCAGGGCCTTGTCGTACCGCCCCTCCTCCGCGTGGAGCGTCGCCATGTGGAGGTACGGCTCGTCGTTCTCCGGATCCTCCCGGACCACCCGCTCGTATTCGGCGAGCGCCGCCGCGCGGTCCCCGGAGGCGGCAAGGATGCCGGCCATGAGGTACCGGGACCGGGTGTGCCCCTCGTCCTGCGCCAGCGCCTTCCGAAGCGTCTCCCGGGCCTCCGGAAGCCGCCCCTTCTTGACCTGGATGTTCGCGATCTCGAACAGGATGTCCGGCTCGTCGTCGGAATACTTCAGGGCCTTCCCGTACCAATCCAGCGCGGAATCGAGGTTCCCGTCCCGGTAGTCGAGGTATCCCGCGAGGAAATTCGCGTAGGCGCGTGCCCGCAGGTGGACGGCGCCCGCGGAACCGAACGGTTGGAACGCTTCGGCGCGGGAGGCAAAAAGAATGAGGGCCAGAGCCCCCATCGCGGCGCGGTTTCTCATGCGTTCCCCCGAGGAAAATTGCGATCTTTTTTATTATACACTAAGCCCGAAAGCTGCGAGGAGGGACCGTTGGCCGGGATCCACGCGCTGCGCGAACTGCCCGTTCCGGAAATCCTTTCCGCCCTGCTCTCCCGGGGCGGAGAGTACGGCGAGCTGTTCCGCGAGGAGGTCGTCTCCCTGTCCGTCCTGCTGGAGGACGGGCGCGTCGAACGGGTGGTCTCCGGGGCGGACGCCGGGATCGGCGTCCGGCTCCTCTTTCGCGGGAGGACCTACTACGCCTACACGAACGACCACTCCGCGGAGGCGCTCCTCTCCCTGGCGGGGGACCTGTCCCGCCACGCGGACGCCGGCGGCGTGCCCGTTTCCGTCCCGGGGTCTCCCACGGCGGCGGCGGGCCCGACCGTCGTCCGGATCCCTCCCGGTTCGCGCGATATCGCCTGGAAAGTCGGCCTGGTGCGGGAGATCGACCGGGCGGCCCGGGGATATTCGTCCGGGATCCGGCAGGTCCGCGCGACGTACGGGGAATCGAGGCGGACGGTGGAGGTCGCCGCGCATCCCGGCGTGTTCGCGGCGGAGGAGCAGAATTACGGGGTCCTGGCGGTGCAGTGCGTCGCAGGGAACGGCGCCGGGCTGACGATGGGGTACGAGTCCGCAGGGGGGACCGGGGGGCTCGAGTTCCTCGACGGCGGCGTCCCGGAGACGCTCGCGCGCAAGGCGGCCGGGCGCGCGACGCGGGCGCTGCGTGCAGCGAAACTCCCCGGGGGGCGGATGCCCGTGGTGCTCTCCTCGGAGGCGGGCGGCACGATGGTCCACGAGGCGATCGGGCACGGGCTGGAGGCGGACCTCGCGCTGCGCGGGATGTCGGTCTACAAGGACCGGATGGGGGAGCGGATCGGATCGCCCCTCGTGTCGATCGCGGACGACGCCACCCTTCCCGGAAAGCGGGGTTCGTTCGGGATGGACGACGAGGGAACGCCGGGACGCCGGACCGTGCTCGTGGAGAAGGGGATCCTGAAGGGGTTCCTGCACGACCGCCTGTCGTCGATGCGGGAGGGGGGATCCCCGACGGGGAACGGGCGGCGCGAGTCGTACCGGCACAAGCCGATCCCCCGGATGACGAACACCCTGATCCTGCCGGGGGAGACCCCCCCGGGAGATGTACTCGCGGGCGTCGGCCATGGGCTGCTCGTCCTGAAGATGGGGGGCGGGCAGGTGAACACCGTGACCGGGGACTTCATGTTCGAGGTCGCGGAGGGGTACCGGATCGAGGGAGGCCGGCAGGGCGAGCCGGTTCGCGGCGCCACGATCACGGGGAACGGCCCGGAGGTGCTGTCGATGATCGACCGGGTCGGGTCGGACCTGGGGTTCGGGATCGGCACGTGCGGCAAGGACGGGCAGGGGGTTCCGGTCGGGGACGCCCAGCCCACCCTCTCGATCGGTCCTCCCTACATCACCGTGGGGTGATGCGCGCGCCCACTCCTTCTTGCCTTTTCCGCGGGGGCGGATAGAATGCCGTTTATACGGAACTGGGAGGGATGCCATGACGATCCGGCGCTTGTCCGTCTGCCTCACCGTCTTCCTCGCGCTGTTGCTGTCCGCCCCGCTCCACGGGGCGGAAAATCCGGACGCGGCCGCCGCGCCGGAGTGCCTCAAGGGGACCGTGGCGAAGGTGACCGAGGGGGCGCTCGCCCTGAAGAACACTTCCTTCCCCGACGAGACGCTCCCCAAGCGGGACATATCGATCCTCCTGGACAAGGAGACCACCTATTTCGACGGGACGAAGAAGGTGAACCGTGCCGCGCTGACCCCCGGGCACATCGTCCTCGTGTACTGCAAGATGGCGGGAAAGGAACGGAAGGCGGCCCTGGTGCGGATCATCGGGGGGAAGAAGCTCTGACCGCCTCGCCCGCCCCGTCCTCTTGGTAACGCGCCTCCTCGAAGTCCTCGCGGGCTTCGTCATATTCGTCATCTCGTCGCTGGGGCTTCCCGGCATCGTCCTGCTGATGGCGATCGAGTCCGCGTGCATCCCCCTTCCGTCCGAAGTGATCATGCCGTTCTCGGGGTACCTCGTGTACAAGGGGGTCCACACGCTCTGGGGGGTGGGGCTGGCCGGCGCCGTCGGGTGCGTCGTCGGATCGGTGCCCGCGTACTACCTCGGGATGTACGGAGGCCGCCCGCTGATCGAGAAGTACGGGAAGTACATCCTGATGTCGCGCCACGACCTCGACCTGGCCGACCGGTGGTTCTCCCGCCACGGGGAGGCGACCGTCTTCCTCGCCCGCCTGCTCCCGGTCGTCCGCACCTTCATCGCCTTTCCCGCCGGAGTCGCCCGGATGGACATGAAGCGGTTCATCCTCTATACCTTCGCCGGATCGCTCCCGTGGTGCCTCGGGCTCGCCTGGGTGGGGATGGTCATGGGGGAGAATTGGCCGACGCTCCGGGTGTACTTCCACCGGTTCGACCTGCTGATCGGGGCGATCCTGCTCGCCGGGGTCGTCTGGTACGTCCGGCGGCACCTCAAGCACCGCGTCATGGAATCATCCGGCCGCTGATCGGCGCACCCGTTACGACGATTCGCGCACCAGCCGCATGACGCGGAACGATTCCGCGTACTTCGGCCGGCGCGAACCTTTCCGCACCGGGGCCCGGCGCGCCTCGTCCATCGCCCACCCGTAGATCCTCGGGGAGATGTCCCGGTCCCCCAGCTGGCTCCGGTGGACGGACAGCGCCGCGATCTTCGCGTCGATCGTCTCCGCGACGTCGATCCAGGTGTTCGGGGAAGGAGTGGAGCTCACGTAGACGGCGTGGACCTTGTGGGGCGCCCCGGCCTCCGGCCACAGAAGCTCCATCTCGGCGCACGGGAACACCGCCTCGAGCGCCGCCTGTCCCGCCGCCCGGTGGTCGGGGTGGTTCACGTACCGGTCTCCGAAAAACAGGGCCTGGGGATCGTTGCACAGCACGACCTCCGGGCGGAACTTCCGGATCCGCCGGACCAGTTCCTTCCGCAGGGGCACGGTGGCTACGAGCTCGCAGTCGTTCCTTCGCAGGAACACGATCCGCGATACCCCGAGGATCCGGGCGGACTCCCGCTCCTCCCGCTCCCGCACCCGCGAAAGCGCCTTTCGCGTGAACTTCCGGTCGTGCGTCCCGGCGTTCCCGCTGGTTATGAGGACGAACGTCCCGGCGACGGTGAACTCGATGTCGTCGGGGTGCGCGTAGATCGCCATCGCCGACCGGGGCACGAACGAATCGTCGAATCGTGGCACGGCCTCTCCTTTCCCATCCTCCGGGTCTCTGCGGTAAGATGCCTTTTCATCCCGCGCGGACTCCGCGCCCCCGAAGGGGAGCCGAAACCCTGGAGAACCGGTTCACCGCGATCATCGCCGAGGCGGAGAAGGCGCGCAAGGGGGTGGCGGCGTGCGCGGTCGCCTTCCTCGTCCTCGCCGTCCTCTGCTTCCTGTTCTCCGAGCGCGTGCTGCTGGCGCTGGTGCGGCTGCTGGGGAGGAAGCTCGTCTCCTACTCGCCGGAGGAGGGGTTCATCGCGCTGGCCTCCCTGTCGCTCTACTGCGCGTTCATGCTGACCCTCCCCCTGGCGGGGTACCTGGTGTGGCGCGGCGTCATCCTCCCGCGGGTCCCCGCGTGGCGCCGGTGGGGAGTCCCGGTGATCGTCCTGGCGACCGCCCTGTTCCTCTGCGGGGTGCTCCTCGGGTACTACGTCCTGCTGCCGGCCGGGATCGGGTTCCTCGTGGGGTTCGAGACGCGGGACGTGAAGGCCCTGCTGTCGGCGAAGAAGTTCATCCACTTCTGCGGCGGGATGCTGATCGCGCTGGGGCTCGCATTCGAGGCTCCCCTCGCGTCGTTCTTCCTCGCGAGGCTGGGGGTGCTGAAACCGGACTTCTTCCGGGACCGGTGGCGGTACGCGATCCTGATCTGCACGGTCGTTTCCGCGGTCATCACACCGACGCCGGACATCTACAACATGACGCTGATGGTGATGCCGCTCCTCGGGCTCTACGCCGTCTCCTTCCTCGTCGTCCGGGCCGCCGCCCCGCGCGAGGCTCCGCCGGCGGACGACGGGCCGCCGTAGGCGGAGGAAGAGACGTCAGGGGCGCAGGGCGAGCCCGAGGTCGCGGAGCATCCGCAGGTCGTCCTCCGCCGGACGCCCCGCGGTGGTGAGGTAGTTCCCGGCCATCGTGCCCGTCGCCCCCGCCGCGAACATCAGCGCCTGCAGGTCCCGCAGGTTCACCTCCCGACCGCCGCAGACGATGATCTCCCGCGTGGGATTGGTCAGCCGAAGCATGGCGACGATCCGGAGGCAGCCGGTCGGGGTGAGCTCCCGCCGCCCCTCCATCGGCGTGCCGGGGACCGGGTTCAGGAAATTGACCGGGATGGAGTCGACCCCGAGCTCCCGGAGGGTCAGGGCGAGCTCGACGCGGTCCTCCGGCGACTCGCCCAGCCCGAAGATGCCGCCGCAGCAGACCCACGCGCCGGCCGCCTTCGCGGCGCGGACCGCCGCGACGTCCTCCTCGTAGTCGTGGGTGGTGCAGACGTTCGGGAAGAAGGAGCGGGACGTCTCGAGGTTGTGGTGGACCGACCGCAGCCCCCGGGACAGGAGGTACGATACGTCCTCCGCCTTCAAGGTGCCGAGGCTCACGCACGTCTCCAGCCCCAGCTCCGCCCGGATCCGGGAGACGGCGTCCCCGACGCGGGTGAGTTCCCCCCGGTTCACCATCGACAGCCCCGATGCGACGATCGAGAACTCCCGGGCGCCGCGGGCCTTCGCATCGGAGGCGGCGCGGAAGATCTCCTCCTCCGTCAGCAGCGGGTATTTGCGGATCTCCGCAAAGGAGCGGCTGGACTGGGCGCAGAAGGAGCAATCCTCCGAGCAGAGCCCGGACTTCGCGTTCACGATCGAGCAGAGGCGGATGCCGTCCCCCTTGAACTTCCGGCGCACGCCTTCCGAAACGTCCAGCAGTCGCCAGAGGGCGGCGTCGGGAAGGGACAGCACTGCAAGGGCGTCTCCCTGCCCGATCCCCTCTCCCGACATCGCCTCCGAGCGGATCCTGTTCCAGAACGGTTCCAACGATCTCCCCGCCTTCCGTGTCGAAATCGAAGGAATCCATTCTCAGGGCGCGGGATGCCGGCTGTCAACCGGCGCCCTGCCGGAAGGGAGTTCGGTTCCCCACCCCATTCGAATTTCTTTACAATGGCCGGATGGGGTATTCCGCCCGCCTCCTGGTGTTCGACCTGGACGGCACGCTCGTGGATTCGAAGGAGGACCTGGCCGCCGCCGTCAACGTGGCGCTCGAGTCGTTCGGCGTCCCGCCGCTGCCGCTTTCAACGGTCTGCGGCTACGTCGGGGACGGCGCGGTCGCGCTCCTGCGGAGGGCGCTCCCCCCGGAGAAGGCCGGCCTGCTCCCGGAGGTGCTCGACCGTTTCCTCTCCTACTACCGGAGGCACCTGCTGGACACCACCCGCCCGTACCCCGGGGTGGTCGACGCCCTCCGGAAATGGTCGGGGATGTACCGGATGGCGGTGCTGACGAACAAGGGGCTGTCGATGACGGAGGCGATCCTCTCGGGACTCTCCCTCGACGGGTACTTCTTCGAGGTCCGCGGGGGCGACAGCTTCCCTAAGAAGAAGCCGGATCCGCAGGGGCTCCTCCACATCCTCGCGGAGGCCGGAGCACCCCCGGGCGAAACGTTGATGGTGGGCGACTCGAAGAACGACGTCCTCGCCGGGAGGGGCGCGGGAACGATGACGTGCGGCGTGACCTACGGGCTCGGGGCGTCCGGTTTCGCGGAGCACCCGCCGGATTTCACCGTCGACCGGTTCCCGGAGCTGTTCGCCAGGATCCGGCCGGCGGAGTAGGATCGGGGGCGCGTTGGCGGACAG
>JACRNP010000173.1 GCA_016234845.1 Deltaproteobacteria bacterium
CTGCGGCGACACGAAGGTCGTGGAGAAGGGGAAGGGGGACGGGATCTTCATCACCACCGCCGGGGTCGGCGTCGCGGTGGGCGGGTGGAAGCCGCGCCCCGCGAACGTCCGGCCGGGGGACCGGATCCTTCTCACGGGGACGATGGGAGACCACCAGGTGGCGGTGCTGATCGCACGGCAGCGGCTTTCCCTCGAGGCTCCCGTGCTCTCCGATGTGGCCCCCCTCTCCGGCCTGCTGCTGCCGGTCGTCGAGCGGTTCGGCGGCAGGGTCCGGTTCATGAGGGACCCCACGCGCGGCGGCGTGGGGGTGACGCTGAACGAGATGGCGGCGTCGGCGAACGCCCGGTTCGTCCTCGACGAGGGGCGGCTCCCCGTCCGGGAGGCGGTGCGCGGCGTCTGCGAGATCCTGGGATTCGACCCGCTCTACCTCGCCAACGAGGGGAAGGCCGTGCTGATCGTGGACGGAGGGGCGGCGGCGGAGATCGTGTCCGCGCTCCGGGAACATCCGCTCGGCCGCGAAGCGGCGGCGGTCGGAGAGGTCCGCGAAGGGGCGCGCGGCGTGCGGATGCGGACCGTGTCGGGAGGATTGCGGGCCGTCGACTACCCCGTGGGGGACCAGCTCCCGCGGATCTGCTGATGCCGACGCTCGCCCTGATCTACGACGGGGATTGCCCGGTCTGCCGCGCGGCGGCCGACTGGGTCCGGCGCAACGCCGGAGACCCCGGCGACTTCGAGTTCCACCCGTGCCGGTCCGATGCGACCCGGGCGCGGTTCCCCACGGTCACCGAGGCCGAATGCCTCCGGGCGATGCAGCTGGTCCTTCCGGACGGGACGATATTCTCCGGAGAGCGGGCGATCCCCCGGATCCTGGAGCGGACACGGCGGTACCGATGGGCCGCCGTCCTCTTCCGCCTCCCCGGCGCCGGATTCCTGTCGCGGCTTCTCTACCGCGGCATCGCCCGTCGCCGGCGCCGGATTCCCGTCGGTTAAGCTACGGTTCCTCCGACACCATCGCGACGAAGTCGTCCAGGAACCGCGGATCGAACTCCGTCCCCCGCCCGTCCCGGAGGATCGAGAGGGCGGTTTCCTTGTCGAACTTCTCCCGGTACGGCCGGTACGTCCGGAGCGCGTCGTAGACGTCGGCGACCTGCGTCATCAGGGAGGCGGGGTGGAGAGGGTCCGGGAACCGGGCCTCCGGGTACCCGGTCCGGTCGTACCGCATGTGGTGTTCGAAGGAGACGATCATCGGCAGCTCGCTCCCGAGGGAGAGCTTCCGGAGGTGGATCGCGCCGAACGCCGGGTGCAGGGAGACCTTGGCGAACTCTTCGTCGTCGAGCTTCCCCGGCTTGGCGAGGATCTCCCCGGGGACCAGCTCCTTGCCGATGTCGTGGAGGAGCGCGGCCAGCCCGATGTCGCGCAGAACCGGGTCGGGGAGCCCCATCCGGCGGGCCTGGGCGACCACCATCACGCAGACGTTCAGGGAGTGGGTGATCGTGTAATCGTCCTGCGACTGCATCCGGATCATCCGGTCGATCAGGTACTCCTCTTCCCGCAGCCCCTTCATCACGGCGGACACGATTTCCTTCCCGTCCTCCACGTCCCCCTCCCGGGACTCCCGCGAAAGCGACCGGAGCAGATCCTTCAGCACCGAGGCGGCCCCCTCGAGAGCCTGCGGCGCGGTCAGCCGCCCGTCGGGGGCTGGCGGAACCGCCGGGGCATCGACGATCCCGTCGATCCTCCCGAAGGCGACGGACCGCCACGGCTCGGCCGGCGGCGCGGCCGATGGGCGAGCCACGTACCGCACGAACCTCCGCAGCTCCGCCAGGCTGATCCCCTCGGCGAAGGCGACCTTCTCGATTCCGCGGGCCGCCATCCGGCGGGTCAGACGCTCGAACGACCTCGTGGTGGAGCGGAACGGGAACTGGTCGATCACCACCTGGTCCCCCAGGAACCCCACGTTCAGCCCCCGAAGCCGCTTCGCCTCGGTCTTGACGCGGCGGTGCAGCCGGGAGAGCGGTTCCTGGACGCGGTGGTGCTCCTCGGGGTAGATCCCCGCGGCCTGGACCGCCTGCACCAGGTCGGACATCAGCTCCTGGAACGCCTCCCGCGGCTTCACGCCGTCCCCCTTGTCCCGAGCAGCGCCCCGCAATGGTTCCGGACCGCCTCCCGCCGGGAGGAGCGCCCGCGGTGCAGGAACGATATCGCCTCCGCCCCGCCGATGCGGAAGAGGGCGCTGGCCGCGTCGATCCGGATCGTCTCCTCCCGCGAGGAGAAGAGGGACTCGGAGAGGAGCATCTTCCCCAGGGCGGCCACCGCGTCCGGGTCGTGGGTCCGAAGCTTCCCGAGCGATTGGACCGCCTCGCGCCGGATCTTCAGCTCCGGTCGCGAGAGCATCCGCACGAGCGCGGGAACGCCCGTCGGGTCGCCGATCTCGCCCAGGAGGAGGCAGAGGTTGCGGACGTAGAACCAGCGGGGATGGGAAAGGCGCGCGAGGATCGGCGCGACCGCCGCCTCCCCCAGCCGGACCACCAGCGAGAGAAGCGCCTTCCTCCGCGCCGCCCCCCCCTCCGCCAGCAGCCGGTCCAGCAGGGCGTCCGCGGACGTCGAGCCGAACTTGACCAGGAGCTCCACGCCCCCCTTTCCCTTCCGGAGGCTCACGGGATCGGAGAGGCACGCCTCGATGATGCGGTGGAAATCCACCCCCGCGAGCGCCCCCGCCGCGGCGGCCCGCCGTTCGGGGGATCCGGCCCCCGACGCGATCGTAAGCGCCGAGAGGGCGCGCTCGAGCGTCTCGAAGTCGTTCTCGCGGATCAGCCGGGGGATCGCGCCCGTGATCGCGGAGAGCAACGCGAGGAAGTCGGGGTCCCGCTTCTCCGAGAGGAGCAGCTCGAGGAGGACGACCACCCCTTTCCGGGCCACCGGCGTCGCGCCGAACGCGGCGGCGTCGGCCCGGCCCTCCGGAGAACGCGCGGCGGGCTCCCTCCCCTGCGCCGCGGGGAGCCGCGCGAGGAGCCCGGCATGGGCGTCCCCGTCCCCCGGTCCGCGGTCGCTCCCCTGCAGGAGCTGTTCGATCGTCTCCCAGGTCTTCACCGCGTAGTAGTTCTTCGCGCGCAGGCTCTCCACCGACCACGCCCGGACCATCGGGAGGAGGGATCCGGGAACGTCCCTTCCGGCCGCGATGACCCGGAAAATCCCGAGCAGCCGCTTTCCCCGGTTCTCCTCGAGGGAGAGGAGCGAGGCGAACAGCTCGAGGAACTCCGCGTCGGAATACTCCTCCACCAGCGATCCGGCGATCGGGAACGGGAGATCTCCGGACCCCGCCGCCGCGGCCGGCGGTTCGTCCACCCCGTCCTCCAGGAACCGGAGGACCTTCCGCTTGCGATCCTCCGGCATCGCCTTGAGCGTCTGGCCGAGGCGGCGGAACATCCGCCGCAGGACGTCCGGGGACACGTATGCCGGGGGCGTCCCCGCGGCGGGCGGCGGGGGATCGCCCCCCTCGTACGCCCTCCGGACGATGACGGGAAGGATCTCGGGGAACTCCGCGAGCTCCTCGACGATTCGCATCTCGTCGTCCTCGTCCGCGATGTTGGACGAGAGGAGCAGGCGCCACAGCGCGTCCTCGCGGGACTCGGTGGACGGAACTTCGCCGGCGGCGATCACCCCGCGCGAGAGCACCTCCCGGTAGTTGACCTGCGACAGGTGGATCCCGCGGATCCCTTCCCGGAACACGCTCCCCTCCCGGGAGTCGTCCGACGACGCGGTCCGCACGGCGCGCAGTCGCCCGAAGAAGTCGGACAATCCATCGACCGTTACGTCCGTGCCGATCCCGAGCGTCGCGATGTGGAGGCGGTAGAGCGTTTCGGTGAAGGCGGAGATCAGCGGCTGGCCGCTTCCGATGAACCCGTCCCGATAGAGCGCCCGGTCCTTGACGATCCCGAGCAGGAGGATCCCGGACGGCTCCTTCGACGCCTGTGCGGCGAGCGCGTCCCGCAGGGCGCGGATCCTTCCGGCGAGGAACGGGTGCCCCGGGGCATAGAGACCGCACCAGTTGTGGACGCGGGCGATCTCCACCAGGAGAGCGGCGATCCGCTCGGGGGCCGTGTCCGGAAGCGGCATTTCCAACGTGGCGGCACTCCCCTTATGCGACAGGAATGGTCGACGTCCTATATCGGCCGCGGCCGGCCCGAACTTGAGACGTTACCGCCTTCCCCGCGCTACTTGGCGATTTCCTCCGCTTTTCCGGGAGCGTCGGGGGGTTCCACGATGTTCCGGACGACCGGGTGTTCCCGGCGCACCCATTCGTCCCAGCCGCCCTTCAAGGCGAAAACCTTCCCGTACCCCATCTCGATCAGCCGGAGCGCCACCCGGGCGCTCGTCGCCTCCTCGTGTCAGGAGCAGTAGAGGACGATGGTCTTCCCCTTCGGGTATTTCGACGCCCATGACGCGACGTCCCGCGGATTCTCGACAGCCGCCCCCGGAATCTTCGTCTCCGCGGCGGCCGCGTCCACACGGACGTCGATCACGGCCAGGTCCGGGCTCCCGAGCGCCGCCGAAAGCTCCATGGTCGTCATCCGGGGCGCCTCCGCCGCCGGGGACGGCGCGGACAGGAGCGTCCCGAGCGCGATCGCCGCAATCCCGGCCAGCCATTTCGATGCGTATCCCGCGATACGGTTCATCCGGTTCCTCCCCGGCGGTGGTGTCGTGTCCCCGATCAGGATACACCTTCGAAACGCGGAAGGGGCGACTCCCGCGGGCCGGGAATGCGGTGGAATGGAATTCAAAAGACGTTATACTGATTCCAAACCTCCGCTTTCCCACCAAATCGAAAGGAGAACGGATCGAAATGAAACTGCGCTCCGGCCTGGTGCTCTGCACGCTGGTCGCCTTCCTGGCGACGACCCCCGGCTTCGCCGAGGAGCTTTCGGGAACGCTCAAGAAAGTGAAGGAGACCGGATCCATCACGATGGGGATCCGGGAATCGTCGTACCCGCTGTCGTACCTGGACGACAAGCAGCAGCCGATCGGATACCACATCGACGTGTGCAACAGGATCGTGTCCGCGGTGAAGGACCAGCTCAAGATGCCCGGCCTGAAGGTCCAGCAGCAGCCGGTGACCTCGCAGAACCGGATCCCGCTGGTCACCAACGGGACGGTGGACCTCGAGTGCGGCTCCACCACGAACAACGAGGCGCGCCAGAAGCAGGTCTCCTTCGCGGTCACCACCTTCGTCACGAACGTGCGGATGGCGGTGAAGAAGGCGTCGGGGATCACCGGCCTCGGCCAGCTGGACGGGAAGCCGGTGGCCACCACCTCGGGGACGACCTCCGTCCAGCTGATGCGGGCCCACGAGAAGGGGAAGCACATCGACTTCAAGGAAGTGTACGGGAAGGACCACGCGGACTCGTTCCTGCTCCTGGAAACCGACCGGGCCGTGGCGTTCGTGATGGACGACAACCTGCTGGCGGGGCTCATCGCAACCTCGAAGAAGCCGTCCGACTACGCGCTGGTGGGCGAGGTGCTGAACGTCGAGCCGATCGCGGTGATGGTCCGCAAGGACGATCCGCAGTTCAAGAAGCTGGCCGACGACGCCATAAAGGGGATGATGAAGAGCGGCGAGCTCGAGAAGCTGTACAGGAAATGGTTCCTGTCCCCGATTCCGCCGAAGAACGTCAATATGAATTTCCCGATGAGCGAGAAGCTCAAGGAGCTCATCAAGAACCCGAGCGACGCGCCGGCCGAAGCGTACAACAAGAAGAAGTAGGCGCACGGAACCGGGCGGGAGGAGGGCATCCCTCCCGCCCGTTCCCGTGACCGGAGGGCGGCGGGGCCGGGATGAACTACCATTGGAACTGGGGGATCTTCCTCGAGCGGATCAAGGGCGGCGAGGAGACGTACCTTTCGTGGATCCTGACCGGGTTCGGCTGGACGGTGTCGGTCTCCCTCTGCTCCTGGGCGATCGCCCTGCTCCTCGGCTTCCTGGTCGGAACGCTCCGGACGGCGCCGAACCGCTGGGTCGCCCGCCTCTGCAACGCGTACGTGGAGCTGTTCCGGAACATTCCCCTGCTGGTCCAGATGTTCCTCTGGTTCTTCGTCGTCCCGGAGCTCCTTCCCCGCGGCCTCTCCATGTGGGTCAAGCGGGACATGCCGGCCAAGGAGTTCGCGACCGCCACGGTCTGCCTGGGGCTGTTCACCTCCGCCCGGATCGCGGAGCAGGTGCGGGCCGGGATACAGAGCCTCCCCCGCGGGCAGCGGTACGCCGGCCTCGCGATGGGGTTCACGCTTCCGCAGACTTACCGGTACGTCCTCCTCCCCATGGCGTTCCGCATCATCCTCCCGCCGCTCACCTCCGAATTCATGAACGTCTTCAAGAACTCGTCGGTCGCGTTTGCCATCGGCGTTCTCGAGCTGACGTTCCAGGCCCGCCAGATGCAGGAGGATTCGGAACAGGGGATCGAGACGTACCTCGCGGTCACCCTCCTCTACTTCATCTGCGCCTTCATCGCCCACCGGGGGATGTCGTGGATCGAGAAGCGGACGCGGGTCCCCGGCTACATCGCCGCGGCGAAATAGCGCAGAGGAGGGGGGGATATCGTGGCCGACTTCGATTTCTCCGTCCTCCAGCCGAGCCTGACGTTCCTGTGGACCGGGTTCCTCTTCAGCGCGAACCTCACCCTGGTCGCGATGACCGGCGGGATCGTCTTCGGCACGCTGCTGGCGATGGGCCGGCTGGCCGACCTCGGGTTCGTTTCCCGGGCGGCCGCCGCCTACGTGAACCTGATGCGCTCCATCCCGCTGGTCATGGTCATCCTCTGGTTCTTCCTCGTGATCCCGCTGATCACCGGAAAGCCGGTGGGGGCCGAGCGGTCGGCCCTCATCACCTTCACCGCCTTCGAGGCGGCGTACTACAGCGAGATCATGCGCGCGGGGATCCAGAGCGTGTCCCGCGGCCAGGTGATGGCGGGGCAGGCGCTCGGAATGACGTACTGGCAGTCGATGGGGCTGGTGATCCTCCCGCAGGCGTTCCGGAACATGCTGCCGATCCTGCTCACCCAGACCATCATCCTGTTCCAGGACACCTCGCTGGTCTACGCGATCGGGGCGAAGGACCTGCTGAAGGCGGCGGAGATCGCCGGGAAGAACTACAACCGCCCGATGGAGATGTACATCTTCGCGGCGGTGATCTATTTCGCCATCTGCCTCGCGCTGTCCACGCTGGTGAAGCGGCTGCAGAAGAAAATCGCGATCGTCCGATGACGGTCCCCGGAGAAGACGCATGGCCATGATCGAGATCCAGGGCGTGAGCAAGTGGTACGGGGCGTTCCAGGTCCTGACCGACTGCTCGTCGAAGGTGGAGAAGGGGGAGGTGGTCGTGGTGTGCGGCCCCTCCGGCTCGGGGAAGTCCACGCTCATCAAGTGCGTCAACGGGCTCGAGCCGTTCCAGAAGGGGGAGGTCCTGGTGAACGGCACCCCGGTGGCCGATCCGAGGACGGACCTCCCGAAGCTCCGCTCCCACGTCGGGATGGTGTTCCAGCACTTCGAGCTGTTCCCCCACATGACCGTGCTGGAAAACCTGACCGTCGGCCAGGTCAAGGTCCTCGGCCGGTCGAAGGAGGAGGCTCGGGAAAAAGGGGAGGCGCTCCTCGACCGGGTGGGCTTGAAGGAATTCACGGGAAAACACCCCGGCCAGCTCTCCGGCGGCCAGCAGCAGCGGGTGGCCATCGCGCGGGCGCTGGCGATGGACCCGATCTGCATGCTCTTCGACGAGCCCACCTCGGCCCTGGATCCCGAGATGATCGGGGAGGTCCTCGCGGTCATGCAGGACCTGGCGAGGGAGGGGATGACGATGATGGTCGTGACCCACGAGATGGGTTTCGCCAGGAACGTCGCCCACCGCGTCATCTTCATGGATCACGGGCAGATCGTCGAGGACACCACCAAGCAGGAGTTCTTCGGGACCCCCCGGTCGGAACGCGCGCAGCTGTTCCTCTCGAAGATCCTCTCGCACTGAGCCGGTTTTCGCCGGCCGTGGCTCCGTCGCGGAAAGAATCCCTGCTTCGCGCGTTCCGCGCCGCGGTCGCGGCCGTGGAACCTTCGCGGCTGGTGTCCGGGGGGCTTACGGTTTCGGCCGGCTCCCTCCTCCTGTCGGTCCCCGGGTCCGGGGCGGCGGTTCCCTGGAAGGACATCGGGAAGGTCTACCTGGTCGGCGGCGGAAAGGCGGGGGCGGCGATGGGGAACGCCGCCCTGCTGGCGCTGTGGGGCTCCGTCGAGGAGGGCGTCCTGGCCGTTCCGCGCGGCCACGGGGGAACCTCCGGTCGGGTCCGGTTCTTGGAGGCGGGGCACCCGGTCCCGGACATCGGGAGCCTCGCCGCGGCGCGGGATATCCAGGCGCTCCTCGAGGTCGCCGGACCGAAGGATCTGGTGATCGCCCTCCTGTCCGGAGGCGCGTCGTCGATGATCTCCGCCCCCGCGGAAGGCGTCACGGCCGAGCAGAAGGCCGAGGTGTCCCGTCTCCTCCTGCGGGCTGGCGCCGACATCGCCTCGTTCAACACCGTTCGCAGGCACCTCTCCGACGTGAAGGGGGGACGACTGGCCCGCGCGGCGCAACCCGCCACCGTGTGGGCGCTCCTGCTGTCGGACGTGCCGGGCGACGACCCGTCCGCGATCGCGTCGGGCCCCTTCTCCCCCGACCCGACGACGTACGCCGACGCGATCGGCGTCCTCGAGCGGTACGGCCTGCTGTATGCCGTTCCCGCGGCCGTGCGGTGGCACCTCCTGGAGGGGGATGCGGGGAGGATCCCGGAAACCCCCAAGCCCGGCGACCCGCTGTTCCGGAACGTCTCGTGCGCGCTCGTCGGGACGAACCGGACCGCGATGGCCGCGGCGGCGCGCGCGCTGGAATCGGACGACGAGGCGACGGAGGTCGTCCTGCTGCCCGGATTCCTGAAAGGGGAGGCGCGCGACTGCGCCAGGGCGTTCTGCTCCCGGCTCCGGGAGGCGGCCGCCGCGCTTCCGCCGGGCGGTTCGGCGGCGCTGGTCGCCGGGGGGGAAACGACGGTCCGCGTGGACGGGAACGGCAAGGGGGGGCGCAGCCAGGAGTTCGCGCTCGCCTGCGCCATCGAGCTCTCCGGGGAGAACGGGTTGTCGGTGCTCGCCGGCGGGACCGACGGGATCGACGGCCCGACCGACGCCGCGGGGGCGTACGCGGACGGGACGACGGCCGCCCGCGCGTCGGAGCGCGGGCTGGACGCCCGCGCCCACCTCGAGAACAACGACGCCTACCGGTTCTTCGGGCCGATCGGAGACCTGGTCGTGACCGGCCCCACGGGAACGAACGTCGCGGACATCGTCGTCGGGTTCGCCGCCTCTCCTATACGACGATGATGTCCAGGCGCTCGGGGCCGTGCACGCCGATGGCCAGCGTTAGCTCGATGTCGGCGGTCCGGCTGGGGCCGGTGACCAGCGTGAGGTTCGTGGGCGGCGCCGCGGCCACCGCGGAAAAGAGATCGGTCAGGGTGGCGAGGATCATCTCCCGGCGCACGATCGCCACGTGGTGCGACGGCAGCAGACCCGCCTGGACCGCCCGGCCCCCCTCGCTCGAACACACGAGCGTCCCGGTCTCGGCGATCCCGCCGTACACCTCCTCCACCGTCACCGCGGCCGCGGCGTAATCGGCCACGCGGTTCGGGAAAAGACCCTCCACCGCCTTCTCGGCCTCGGTCGTCCCGGGACAGTACACCTGCGCACCGGCGGGGACGATCCGCGCGAGGACATCCCGCAATCCGTCGACGCCGGATGCCGTGTGGACCCCCGCCGCCGCCTTCGCCGCGTTTTCCAGGAACGTCGCCGCGAGGTCCACGCCGGTCACGGCGCGCTCCGCCGGAAGGGGGTCCGGGCCGGGGGAGGCATCCGCCCCGCCACGTCCTTCCCCCCCAGGACGCGGGCGAACGGCCAGAGGATCCGCGCCATCCGCTGCCCGAGGGCGAACCGTCCGGGCGAGGCGGCCGCCGCGCCGAACAGCGCCATCCCGCGCATCTCCTTCGGGCCGGCGAACCCCTCCCGCACCTTGCGCCGCCGAAGCTGAAGGATCAGGTCGACGAGCGGCACGCGCACCGGGCACACCTCGACGCACGCGCCGCACAAGGTGCTCGCGTCCACGACGGGGTGGGAGTTCGCCATCCCGGTGAGCAGCGCGGTGAGGATCAGTCCCATCGGCCCCGGGTAGGTCCACCCGTACGAGTGCCCCCCGACGGTCCGGTAGACCGGGCAGACGTTCATGCAGGCGCCGCACCGGATGCACTTCAGGATGTCCCGCGACTCCCCGGCGAGGATCTCCGTGCGGCCATTGTCCAGCAGGACGATGTGCAGCTCCTTCGCCCCCGTGGCGTCCCCGGCCTTGCGCGGACCGGTGATCACGGAGACGTAGCTGGTGATCGGCTGCCCCGTGGCGGAGCGCGGGAGCAGGCGGATGAAGTCCGGAAGGTCCGCGAGCGACGGGATCATCTTCTCGATGGAGAGGATGGCCACGTGGAGCGGCGGCACGGTGGTCACCATCCGCCCGTTCCCCTCGTTCGTGAAAAGGATCAGGCTGCCCGTCTCGGCGGCGGCGAAGTTCGCCCCCGAGATCCCGGCGTCGGCCGAGAGGAACTTCTCCCGCAGCGCCTCCCTTGCGATCTTCGTCAGCACCTGCGGGTCGTCCGAGTACGGGACCCCGAGCCGCTCCGCGAAGAGCTTCCCGACCTGCCGCCGGTTCTTGTGGATCGCCGGGACGATGATGTGGGAGGGGGTCTCCCCCTCCATCTGGATGATGTACTCCCCGAGGTCGGTCTCGACGACCTCCATCCCCGCGGCTTCGAGGTGGGCGTTCAGCTCCACCTCCTCGGAGACCATCGACTTCCCCTTCACGATCCGCTTCGCGCCCCGGCCCGCGAGGATCTTCGCGATGATCTCCCGCGCGGCGGAGGCGTCCACCGCCCGGTGCACCGTCGCCCCGGCGCGCGTCGCCGCGGCGACGAACCGGTCGACGTACCCGGACAGGTCCGACAGGACCCGCTCCCGGATCGCGGAAGCCCGGTCCCGCAACCCCTCCACGTCCTCCACGGGCGCGAACGCTTCGGCTCGCTTCGACCCGAACGTCCCGGTGGCGTGCTTCATCGCCGCCCGCAGGGCGTCGTCCCCCATCGCGCGCACGGAGTTCTCGCGGAAGCGGAGGCTCGTCTGTCCGTGGCTCATATCCCCTCCGCCAGCAGTTGCGCCAGGTGCGCGACCCGCACCGGCGTCCCGCGCCGCTTCATCGCATCGGCGATGTTCATCAGGCACCCGGAGTCGCACCCGGTCACCGTGTCCGCCCCGGTCGCCTCGATGGCGGCCGCCTTCTCCTCCGCCAGGGCGCACGAGATCTCCGGCAGTTTCGCCATGAAGGTGCCGCCGAATCCGCAGCAGCGGGCCGCGTCGGGCATGGGGACGAAGGTGGCGCCTTTGAGCGAAGAAAGGAGCGCCAGCGGCTCCTCCCGCACTCCCAGCGATCGCGTCAGGTGGCACGAGGCGTGGTAGGTGACCGTCCCCTTCCCGCGGAGGCCCGCCTCGTGGGCCTTCGCCACGTGGACGAGGAAGTGCGACAACTCGTGGATGCGCTCCCCCGCGCGTCTCGCCTTCGCGACCATCCGCGGATCGTCCCGGAACAGGCCGGGGTAATGGTGCTTCACCATCGCGGCGCAGGAGCCGGAAGGGGTGACGATCGGATCGTCGCCGTCGAACACGGAGAGGAAGTGCGCCGCCGCCGCGCGCGCCTCGGGCTCGTACCCGGCGTTCCACGCCGGCTGGCCGCAGCACGTCTGCGCCTGCGGGAAGACCGGTTCCGCGCCGAACCGCCGCAGCAGCCGCACCGTCGCCTCCCCCACGCCGGGGAAGAACGTGTCCACCAGGCACGTCCCGAAAAGGAGCACCTTCATGCCGCCTTCTCCTTGCCGAGCAGGCGGCGCAGCGTCGGCTCGAGTCCGGGGGAACGGAACGCGTAACCGGTCTCGAGGAGCCGTTTCGGAACGACGCGGGCGCTCGACAGGAGCAGGGCGTCGGCCATCTCGCCGACCAGCAGCCGGAGCGCGAACGCGGGGACCGTGAAGATCGCCGGCCTTCCGAGGACCCGGGCGAGCGTGGAGGTGAACTCCCGGTTGGTCGCGGGCGCCGGCGCCACCGCGTTCACCGGCCCGCGCAGCCGTTCGTCGGCAAGGGCGTGCAGGACGATCCCGCACACGTCTTCGAGGGCGACCCAGCTCATGTACTGGCGCCCGCTCCCCAGCGCGCCTCCCAGACCGATCCGGAACGGCGGGAGCATCGCCGGCAGCGCGCCGCCGTCCCTTGCCAGGACCATCCCGATCCGAAGACGGACCACGCGGATCCCCGAGCGCTCCGCCGGACCCGTCGCCTCCTCCCACGCGCGGCAGACGTCGGGGAGGAATCCGCGGCCGGGAGGATGCTCCTCGGTCAGCTCCTCCTCCCCGCGGTCGCCGTAATAGCCGACGGCGGAGGCGGAGACCAGGACCCTCGGCGGGCCGGGGAGCGCGGCGAGCGCCCCGCAGAGAAGACGCGTCCCGTTCACGCGGCTGTCCCGCAGGAGCGCCTTGCGGGCCGGGTTCCACCGGGCCGCGCCGATGTTCCCCCCGGCCAGGTGGACCGCCGCTTCGACGCCGGCGAGTCCCTCCGGGTCGATCCCGCCGCGGTCCGGATCCCAGCGGACCGCCTTCTCCCCCGGCGCGGGAGCGCGCCGGACGAGCCGGACGACCTCGTGCCCCGCCGCCGCGAGCATCGGCGCAAGGGCCGATCCCACCAGCCCGCTCGAACCGGACACGACGATCCGCAATGGATGCCTCCCTACGGGGATTGAATCTTCAGAAGTTCGCCGCTTGCGTAGTTCGCCACGTAGACGTTTCCCGCCTCGTCCTCGCCGAATGCCGCGATGTTCCGGGGAGGGACCACGGGGGCGATCAGTTCCGCGGCGTCCCACCCGGAGGCCGTACTCCTCAATCCCCAGATCCGGCCGGTGCAGAAATCCCCGTAGAAGTAGATCCCCTGGAGAACCGCTTCGTCCGTTCCCCCGTATACCACGCCTCCCGTGACGGAGCACCCCTGCGAATGGTCGTACGTCGCCACGGGGACGGAAAACCCGTCCGTGCCGCAGGCGCCGCCGCCGAAACAGCCCGCGCCTTCCATGATATTCCATCCGTAGTTCTGTCCGCCGGCGCTTCCGGCCGGCTGGAAATCGACCTCCTCGACCGCCCCCTGCCCCACGTCGCCGATGTAGAGGTCTCCGGTCCGGCGGTCGAAGGAGAAGCGCCACGGGTTCCGCAGCCCCAGCGCCCAGATCTCCGGACGGTAGCCGGAGGACAGGAGGAACGGGTTGTCCGGGGGAACCGCGTACGGCGCGACGCCGGATTCGACGTCGATCCGCAGCATCTTCCCGAGAAGCGAGCCGGGATTCTGCGCGTTCCCCAGGGGATCTCCCCCTCCTCCTCCGTCCCCCATCCCGATGTAGAGGAAATGGTCGGGGCCGAAGGCGAGTTTCCCTCCGTTGTGGTTCGCGAACGGCTGCGGGACGGTCAGGACGATCTCTTCGCTCGCGGGATCCGCCGCGTTCGCGTTGTCGGCGGACACGCGGTACCGGGCGATCACCGTCGCTCCGTCGGGATTCCTCGTGTAATTCACGTAGAAACGGGCGCTCGACGAAAAGCCCGGGGGGAACGCCACGCCCAGGAGGCCCTGCTCGCCGCAGCATGCGATCCGGGGGGAGATATCGAGGAACGGGGACGGCAACGCGGCACCGTTGTCGAGGATCCGGATCCGCCCCCCCTGCTCCACCACGAAGATCCGGCCGCTCCCGTCGCCGGCATGGGCGATGTCGACCGGCTGGACGAAGCCGCCCGCCACCGGGGCGAGGGAGATCGTCGGCCAGGATGCGGGAGAGGGAACGGTGGCGGTCGCCGGGGCGGCCGGGGAACCCCCGGAGCAGCCTGCGAAGGAAAGGCACGCGATGAGAAGAACGGGAATCCGCATATTCGGCACCGCCGCATCCGGTCCGTGACGGGACCCGGATATGCGATGAAGCGGGGAGCCGCTTCGTTCCGGTTACCGTTCACGTTCCGCCGCCGTTCCCCCGAAGGCGTGTCCGGCCTCCGCCATCCGCACCACCGGGACCTTCACGGAAACGCCGTCACCTTGAGGGGAAACACGGCTCCCTCCGGCACCCGGAACGCGTACTTCTCCTCGTCGTACCCTTTCGGGAGGATCCGCCGGTCCCGGGTGATCCGCTCCGCGGACAGGATCCGGTTCCGCTCGCCGATCGCGAAGAAGCAGCAGGCCAGCTTCACGTTCGTCTTCCCGATCCCGAGGAACGTCTTGAAGATCGCCGCGGACGGGTCGATCCCGCCCCCCTCGCCGATCTCGCCGGACCGAAGAAGCACCTTTCCCGACGCGTCGGTGACGCCCACGTCGATCCACATCTCCCGCACCTCGGACAGCCCGGTCGGAAGCTTGTGCCCCGCCCCGGTGTTGTGCACCCGCACGCGGAAGCTCGCCAGATCCCCCGGACCCGCCGGCGCGTCCTCGGGGAGGATCTCCAGCCGGGCCGCGTTCCGGAGCCGCTCCGAGGCCATCGCCCTCCGGCGCTCCGCGTTGGGCGCTCCCGGGTACAGCGTGTTTCCACCCACGAAATAGTGGGTCCATACGTGTGGGCGGGCAGGCCCCGTCGAGGCGGCCTTTCCCGGGTTGTCCTTCCGTTCCGTGGCGCCGGTCCCGGGGTTTCCCGGCGTCTGCCGCATGTGGCAATCCTGGCACTGGGTCGAGGTCGCCGGGTCGCCGGTGTTGTACGGCGACTCCCTCCACTCCTCGTAGGTGCGTTCGATCGGGCGTCCCGAGAGGGGGTGCGTCACGTAGTGACACATCCCGCAGAACTCGGACCGGTCGTACCTGCCGTCGGTCTTCGTCGCGTGCGCCGGGGAGACGGCTTTCTCCAACGGTCCCCGCTTCGTCTCCGAGAACGTGGTTTCGAACGCGCCGTTCCCGATCCCCTTCGGCGTGACCGTGTGGCAGAAGTCGCAGAAGACCCCCTTCATCGATACCGGGGAAAGCTTCTCTCCCGTGGCGGGCGGCACCTCCCCGCGCGACACGCCTACGGGCGAGTGGCACTTCATGCAGAATTCGACCGCCGGGACGCCGACCTCGTCCACGACCATCTCGTAGAATTTCCGGAAGATCCCGTCTTCCGCCGCCTGCGAATGCATCGACCCTTCCCACTGTGAGAAGATCTCCGTATGGCATGCGGCGCACCGTTTCGGGTCGTTGAAATCGTTGTCGAGCGCGGCGGGCGCTTCGGGCGGCGGGAAGACGAACAGGGCGAGGAGAAAGAGAAGGGCGGCTCCCGGGTTCGGAAGGCGCAAGGGGCGACCGGCGGACATCGGGACCTCCCAAGGGAGCGGGCTCCGGCAGGAACGGATCTTAGTATATCGCATGCGCCCGGATCGACCGGGAACCGCGTTGGACTGGAGGGAGCGCGATGAGACCGACCGCCGCACGGCCGGGCCACGGTGGAGGTTCCGTAACGGACGAGGAGCTGGGGCGGATGGACGCCTACTGGCGCGCGGCCAACTACCTCTCCGTGGGCCAGATCTACCTTCTGGACAACCCGCTGCTGCGGGAGCCGCTTCGGCCGGAGCACGTGAAGCCGCGCCTGCTCGGACACTGGGGAACCACCCCGGGGCTCAACTTCATCTACGTCCACCTGAACCGGGTGATCCGGGCGAACGACCTGGACATGATCTACGTCGCGGGTCCCGGGCACGGCGGACCGGCCCTGGTGGCGAACTGCTGGCTGGAGGGGACGTACAGCGAGGTGTACCCCGACCTCCCCCGGAACGAAGAGGGGATGAGGAAGCTGTTCCGGCAGTTCTCCTTCCCCGGGGGAATCCCCAGCCACGTAGCCCCGGAGACGCCGGGCTCCATCCACGAGGGCGGCGAGCTGGGGTACGCCCTCTCCCACGCGTTCGGGGCGGTCTTCGACAATCCCGACCTGATCGCGGCGTGCGTGGTCGGCGACGGGGAGGCGGAGACCGGGCCGCTCGCCGCGTCGTGGCACTCGAACAAATTCCTGAATCCGGCGACCGACGGGGCGGTCCTGCCGATCCTGCACCTGAACGGCTACAAGATCTCGAATCCCGCGATCCTCGCGAGGATCCCCCCGGAGGAGCTCGCCGCCCTGTTCGCCGGCTACGGGTACGCGCCGCGCTTCGTGGAGGGAGACGAGCCCGGGTCGATGCACCGTTCGATGGCGGCGGCCCTGGACGCGGCGATCGCGGAGATCCGTTCCATCCAGCGGGTGGCGCGCGCCGCGGGAGGATCGGAGCGTCCGCGGTGGCCGATGATCGTCCTCCGGACGCCGAAGGGGTGGACGGGCCCGAAGGAGGTGGACGGGAAGAGGACGGAGGGAACGTGGAGGTCCCACCAGGTCCCTTTCGGGGAGATTGCGGGCAGGCCGGACCGGCTTCGGATGCTGGAGGAGTGGATGAAGGGGTACCGGCCGGAGGAACTCTTCGACGGAAGCGGCCGCCTGCGGCCGGAGCTGGCGGAGATGGCGCCGAAGGGAACCCGGCGGATGGGGGCCAACCCGCACGCCAACGGGGGCGTCCTGCTCCAGGATCTCGCGATGCCCGATTACCGCGACTACGCGGTCGAAGTCCCGGTGCCGGGGGGTGTCACGGCGGAGGCGACCCGAGTCATGGGACGGATGCTCCGGGACGTGATGAAGCGGAACGCCGAGGCGAGGAACTTCCGGGTGATGGGGCCGGACGAGACCGCGTCGAACCGCATCGACGCGCTGTTCGAGGCGACGGACCGGGCCTGGGTGGCCGGGACGCTCCCCGGCGACGACCACCTCTCCCCGGACGGGCGGGTGATGGAGATCTTGAGCGAGCACACGTGCCAGGGATGGCTGGAGGGATACCTGCTGACCGGCCGCCACGGCCTCTTCTCCTGCTACGAGGCGTTCATCCACATCGTGGACTCGATGTTCAACCAGCACGCCAAGTGGCTGAAGACGACGGGCACGGAGATCCCCTGGCGGCGCCCGATCGCCTCGCTCAACTACCTCCTGACCTCGCACGTCTGGCGGCAGGACCACAACGGCTTCTCCCACCAGGATCCCGGGTTCATCGACCACGTGGTGAACAAGAAGGGGAACGTGATCCGGGTGTACCTCCCCCCCGACGCGAACTGCCTGTTGTACGTGACCGACAAGGTCCTTCGGAGCCGGAACCGGATCAACGTCATCGTGGCGGGGAAGCAGCCCGCCCCGCAGTGGCTCGACATGGACGCCGCCATCCGGCACTGCTCCGCCGGGATCGGCATCTGGAGATGGGCCGGCAACGACGAGGGGGCGGAGCCGGACGTGGTGATGGCGTGCGCGGGGGACGTGCCGACGCTCGAGACGCTCGCGGCCGTCGACCTGGTCCGCAGGCTCCTGCCCGGCCTCCGCGTCCGGGTGGTGAACGTCGTGGACCTGATGACCCTCACCCCCCGGGAGGAGCATCCCCACGGCCTGCCGGACAAGGAGTTCGACGCCCTCTTCACCACGGACAAGCCGATCCTCTTCGCCTACCACGGCTACCCGTGGCTGATCCACCGGCTGACGTACCGGCGGACGAACCACAGGAACCTCCACGTCCGGGGATACAAGGAGGAGGGAACCACCACCACGCCGTTCGACATGGTGGTGCGCAACGACCTGGACCGGTTCCACCTGGTGAACGACGTGATCGACCGGGTGCCCGGGCTGGAGTCCCGCGCGGCCTACACCCGGCAGGCGCTCCGGGACAAGCTGGTCGAGCACCGGGAGTACATCACCCGGCACGGGGAAGACATGCCCGAGGTGCGGGACTGGACGTGGCCGTACGGAGGCGGAGACGCTACCCGGCGCCCGGGACGGAAAGGACCCCCGCGATGAGCGCCCCGGCCTCCTCCTGGATCCGCCTCAGGTGGTCGGGCCCGAGGAAGCTCTCCGCGTACAGCTTGTAGACGTCCTCGGTTCCCGAGGGGCGGGCGGCGAACCAGCCGTTCGCGGTCGAAACCTTCAAGCCCCCGATGGCGGCGCCGTTCCCGGGCGCGGCCGTGAGCATCGCCTCGATCGGCTCGCCGGCCAGCGCGGTCGCCTTCACCCGGTCGGGGGACATCCGCGACAGGATCGACTTCTGCTCCTTCGTCGCCGGCGCGTCGATCCGCTCGTACGCGGGCTCTCCGAACTCCCGGGCCAACTCCCGGTACAGCTCGCCCGGATCGCGGCCGGCGACCGCCATCATCTCGGCCGCCAGGAGCCCCAGGAGCAGGCCGTCCTTGTCCGTGCTCCACGGACCGCCGTCCGAGCGCAGGAACGAGGCGCCCGCGCTCTCCTCCCCGCCGAAGCCCAGCGACCCGTCCAGGAGCCCCGGGACGAACCATTTGAAACCCACGGGGACCTCGACCAGCCTCCGCCCGAGCCGGGACGCCACCCGGTCGATCATCCCGCTGGAGACGACCGTCTTCCCCACCCCCGCGTCCGCGCGCCAGCCGCTTCGCCGCCGGAAGAGGTAGTCGATCGCGACCGAAAGGTACTGGTTCGGGTTCAACAGCCCGGCCCCGCGCGTCACGATCCCGTGCCGGTCGGCGTCGGTGTCGTTGCCGAACGCCACGTCGAACCGGTCCTTCATCCCGATCAGCCCCGACATCGCGTGCGGGGACGAGCAGTCCATCCGGATCTTCCCGTCCCAGTCCAGCGTCATGAACCGGAACGTCGGGTCGACCGCCGCGTTCACCACGGAGAGGGAAAGGCCGTACCGCTCCGCGACCGCCCCCCAGTACCCCACCGAGGAACCGCCCAGCGGATCGACGCCGATCCGGATCCCCGCCCCGCGGATCGCCTCCATGTCGAGGACCGCGCCGAGGTCCGACACGTACGCCTCGACGTAGCCGTGCCGCGCGGTGGTCGGCGCCGCGAGCGCCCGCGCGTACGGATCCCGCCGGACATCGCGCAAACCGTCGGCCAGGATCCGGTTCGCCCGCTCCTCCACCCGGCGGGTGACGTCGGTGTCCGCCGGGCCGCCGTGGGGCGGGTTGTACTTGAACCCGCCGTCCTCGGGCGGGTTGTGGGACGGCGTGATCACGATGCCGTCGGCCCGGCCGGCGCTCCTGCCCCGGTTGTACGACAGGATCGCGTGCGAGACCGCGGGCGTGGGGGTGTACCCGCCGTCCCGGTCGATCATCACGGCCACGCCGTTGCCGGCGAGCACCTCGAGGGCGCTCCGGAAGGCCGGTTCGGACAGCGCGTGCGTGTCCATCCCGAGGAAGAGCGGCCCCGTGATCCCCTCCCCCTTCCGGTGCTCGCAGATCGCCTGGGTCACGGCGAGGATGTGCCCTTCGTTGAAGGAGAGGGAGAGGGACGACCCCCGGTGGCCGGAGGTGCCGAACGCCACCCGCTGCCCGGGGTCGGACGGGTCCGGCTCCCCCGTGTAGTAGGCGGAAACGAGGCGCGGGATGTCGGCGAGGCGGCTCGCGTCGGCCGGTTTCCCGGCGTTCGGGTTCGCGGGCACGCCTTCAGCCCCCGGACGCGGGCTCGACGTGTCCGCCGAACTTCCGCCGCATCGCCGAGAGCACCTTCTCGGCGAAGGTGTGGTCCCGGCGAGACCGGAACCGGGCGTAGAGGGCGCAGGTCAGCACGTCCGCGGGCACCGCCCGTTCGACCGCCGCCTCGACCGTCCACCGTCCCTCGCCCGAATCCCGGACGACGCCGGTGTAGCCGGAGAGGGACGGGTCCTCCCGGAGCGCTTCCGCCGCCAGGTCCAGGAGCCACGACCCCACCACGCTGCCGCGCCGCCACACCTCCGCGATCTCCGCGACCGGAAGATCGTACCGGTGGTCCGGGGGGAGCTCCGCGGAGCCGGCACTCCGGAGGATGTCGAACCCCTCCGCGTACGCCTGCATCAGCCCGTACTCGATCCCGTTGTGGACCATCTTGACGAAATGGCCCGCGCCGGCGGGGCCGCAGTGCAGATACCCCTCCTCGGCGGTCCCGTCTCCCGCGGCCCGGCCGGGAGTCGACGGCGCGGCGCCGCGCCCCGGCGAAAGCGCCTGGAAGACGGGGGAAAGCCGCTCCACCGCACCCGCGGGGCCGCCGACCATCAGGCAGTAGCCGCGGTCGGCACCCCGGATCCCGCCGCTGGTCCCCACGTCGCAGTAGAGGATCCCCCTCCCGGAAAGTTCCCGGGAGCGCCGGACGTCGTCCTTGTAGTGGGAGTTTCCCCCGTCGATCACGATGTCGCCCGGGGAAAGGAGCGCCGCCAGAGCCGTCACCGTCGACTCCGTGGCTTCGCCGGCCGGGACCATCACCCAGACCGCCCGGGGGGCGGGAAGCTTCGCCGTCAGGTCGGACAGCGAAGACGCGCCGACCGCGCCCTCTCCGGCGATCGACCGGACCGCATCCGGGTTCGCGTCGAACGCCACGCACTCGTGCCCCGCCCGCATCAGGCGGCGGACCATGTTGGCCCCCATCCGCCCCAGCCCAACCATGCCGAGCCGCATGCGTCTCCCCCTTTTCGCCCGGGATGACGACAGGGTACGACAGAACGGCCCGGAGCGCACCGGTCTTGTGGAACGCCGGGGCCGTTCGGAAGATTCCGATCCACCGATATCCGGCCGTGGTACCCTGTTTCCGTCACCCCCGCCCGGCCCGACCTTTCGTATCCTCTACCCCCCTTTCCTGTGCAATAATATAGGTTTCGACCGGAACAACCGCATTGCGAGGAAGAACGACATGATGGAAAGGGATTCTCATTTCCGCATAAACGCCGCCGGCGTCCCGAGGCCGACGGGGCTGTACGACACGAAGAACGACCACGACAGCTGCGGCGTCGGGTTCGTCGCCCGGATCGACGGGGTTTCCCAACACCTGGTGGTGGAACAGGGAATCCGGATCCTGGTCAACCTGGAGCACCGCGGGGCGCTGGGCGGCGACAAGTCCACCGGCGACGGCGCCGGCATCCTCGTGGAGATCCCCGACACCTTCCTCCGGCAGGTCTGCCCCGGCGAGGGGCTATACCTCCCTCCACGGGGCGAGTACGCGGCCGGGATGCTCTTCTTCCCGGTGGACGATGCGCTCGCCGCCCGCTGCACCGAAACGGTGGAGCGGATCGCGGCCGCGGAAGGGTGCCCGGTCCTCGGTTGGCGGGAAGTGCCGGTCGACCCGGCGGTCCTGGGCGAACTTTCCCTCTCCACGCGCCCGCGGGTCCGGCAGCTCTTCCTGTCCCGGGCGAAGCACGAGGGGGAGGCGTTCGAGCGGAAGCTGTACGTCGTCCGCCGCCTGGTGGAGAAGGAGGTCGCCTCCTGGAGCGGCGTGGACGCCAGCCAGTTCTACGTCTCGAGCCTCTCCAGCCGGACGATGGTGTACAAGGGGCTGCTCACCGGTTCCCAGCTCCCCCAGTTCTACCCGGACCTGAAGAACGATCTCTTCATGAGCCCGTACGCGGTGATGCACCAGCGGTACAGCACGAACACGCTCCCCACGTGGCACCTGGCCCACCCGTTCCGGATCGCCGCCCACAACGGGGAGATCAACACCCTGCGGGGGAACATCAACCGGATGCGGGCGCGGGAGGCGAACCTCTCCTCGCCGCTGTTCGGCACCGACATCCGCAAGATCACCCCGGTGATCAACGAGTCCGGGAGCGACTCCGCCATCTTCGACAACGCCCTCGAGCTGCTCGTGATGGCCGGCCGGTCGCTGCCGCACGCCGTGATGATGATGATCCCCGAGGCGTGGGGCCCGAAGTTCCAGATGAGCGAGGACAAGCGTTCCTTCTACGAATACCACTCCGCGATCATGGAGCCGTGGGACGGACCCGCCGCGATGGTGTTCTGCGACGGCCGGTACCTCGGCGCCACGCTCGACCGGAACGGGCTGCGCCCCGCCCGGTACACGATGACCCGGGACGGGATGATCGTCCTGGCGTCCGAGACCGGCGTGATCGACTTTCCGCCGGACCGGATCATCCGTCGAGGGCGGCTCCAGCCGGGCCGGATGCTCCTGCTGGACCTCCGGCAGAAGCGGATCGTCCCCGACAACGAGATCAAGGCGACCGTATCGCGGCAGAAGCCGTACCGGAAGTGGGTCAAGGAGAACCGGATCGAGCTGCGGGGGCTGTTCGTCCCGTCCGAGGGGCCGCCGGAGGATCCGGAGGAGCTCCTCCGGAAGCAGCACGCCTTCGGCTACACGGAGGAAGAGGTCCGGATGATCGTCGCTCCGATGGCGTCCCAGGGCCAGGAGCCGGTCGGCTCGATGGGGGACGACGCGGCGCTGGCGGTCCTTTCGAACCGCCCGCAGGTGCTCTTCTCCTACTTCAAGCAGCTCTTCGCCCAGGTGACCAACCCGCCGATCGACCCGCTCCGCGAGGAGCTGGTGATGTCGCTCAACAGCTACATCGGCCGGGAGCGGAACCTCCTGGACGAGACGCCGGAACATTGCCGGATGCTCAAGATCATCCAGCCGATCCTCACTCCCGAGGACATGTTGCGGCTGCGCAACGCCCCCCACCCCGAGCTCGCCTCGGCGGAGCTCGACATGCTCTTCCCGGCGGACGGCGACGGCAAGGCGCTGGAGACGGCGCTGGCCCGGCTGCTCGTCCAGGCGGACAAGGCGATCCGCGGCGGCGCCACGATCCTCATCCTGACCGATCGGAACATGAACGCCAGCCGCGCCCCGATCCCATCGCTGCTGGCCACCGCCGGGCTGCACCACCACCTGATCCGCCGCGGCCTGCGGACCCAGGCGGCCATCCTCGTCGAGAGCGGCGAGCCGCGGGAGGTCATGAACTTCGCGCTCCTGCTCGGCTACGGCGCGAACGCCATCTGCCCGTACACGGCCCTCTCCACGGTCCGCGCGCTCGCCGAGTCGGACATGCTGGAGAAGGGGCTCTCGTCGGGCGTGGCGATGGACCGGTACATCACCGCGGTGAAGAAGGGGCTCCTCAAGACGTTCAGCCGGATGGGGATCTCCACCCTTCGCAGCTTCCTCGGGTCCCAGATCTTCGAGGCCGTGGGGTTGGGGAAGGAGCTGGTCGCGAAATATTTCACCCACACCGCCTCCCGGATCGGCGGCATCGGCCTCCACGAGATCGCGGCCGAGACCGTCGCGCGGCACCGCCGCGGCTTCCCCGCCGACGGGGCCTGGGACCAGCGGCACGGCATGCTGGACGTGGGAGGCGTCTACCAGGTGCGGGTCGACGGGGAGCGGCACCTTTGGACCCCCGAGTCGATCTACAAGCTGCAGGCCGCGACCCGGCTGAACGATTACCGCGTCTTCCAGGAGTACGAAGCGCTCATCAACGACCAGTCGGAGGAGCGGGCCACGCTTCGCTCCCTCTTCCGGTTCCGCGAGGGGACGCCGGTGCGGATCGACGAGGTCGAGCCGGTCGAGGCGATCCTCCCCCGGTTCGTGACCGCCGCGATGTCGTTCGGGTCCATCAGCAAGGAGACGCACGAGACGATCGCGATCGCGATGAACCGGATCGGCGGCCGCAGCAACTCGGGCGAGGGAGGCGAGGATCCGGAGCGGTACGTCCCGCTCCCCAACGGCGACAGCCTCCGGTCCCGGATCAAGCAGGTCGCATCGGGCCGGTTCGGCGTGACCACCGAGTTCCTCGTGAACGCCGACGAGCTGCAGATCAAGATGGCGCAGGGCGCCAAGCCGGGCGAGGGGGGGCAGCTCCCGGGTCACAAGGTCAGCCCCGACATCGCGCGGATCCGCCACACCACGCCGTACGTGACGCTGATCTCGCCGCCGCCGCACCATGACATCTACTCCATCGAGGATCTGGCGCAGCTCATCTACGACCTGAAATGCGTGAATCCGCGGGCCGACGTCTCCGTCAAGCTCGTCTCCGAGGTCGGGGTCGGCACGATCGCCGCCGGAGTCGCGAAGGCGAAGGCGGACCTCGTGCTGATCTCCGGGATGGACGGCGGCACCGGGGCGTCCCCGCTGACCTCCATCAAGCACACCGGGCTGCCGTGGGAGCTGGGGCTGGCCGAGACCCAGCAGGCGCTGATCTACAACCGCCTGCGGGACCGGATCCGCGTGCAGGTCGACGGACAGCTCAAGACCGGGCGCGACCTGGCGATCGCGGCCCTGATGGGCGCGGAGGAGTTCGGGTTCGGCACGGCGGTGCTCGTCTCCCTGGGCTGCATCATGATGCGGAAGTGCCACCTGAACAC